>CAZUTJ010000070.1:0-5833 GCA_964622875.1 uncultured bacterium | reverse complement strand
CATGGGGCTTACTGAATTCTTACATTTATTAAGCCTCTACAACTTTGAAATTCCTATACTTTATACTTAAATTTATCTTATTGATCTCAAGAAAACCTGCGTCCTATTAATTTATCTTGTTTACCTTTGCGTCTTTGTGTCTTGGTGGCTGAGTAGTTACATTTTTAGTTCCGACTTGTTCGGGTTAGGGGTATATGTTGGAAAAACTTCAAGAGATGGAAGAGGAGCATAATCGTTTGGCTCGACTGTTGAGTGAGCCTCAGATTATTGCTGATCGGGCTAAATATAGTGAGTGTGCCAGAAAGTATAACAACTTAAGGGGCATTATAAGCAAGTTCCAGGATTATAAACAAGTGCTGAAGGAAGTAGAAGAATCGAAAACTATTTTAGGTGAGAAAGGGGCGGATGAGGAATTACTAATTTTAGCTGAAGAAGAATTAAGGCAGGGGGAGCGGAAGAAGGTTAAATTAGAAGAGGAATTAAAGCAACTTCAGAGGCCCCATCGGGATGAAGATGAAGCAAGGAATGTTATCATCGAGATTAGAGCGGGCACGGGAGGGGAAGAAGCTAGCCTTTTTTCCGGGGTTCTCTTCCGCATGTATTCCCGGTACGCTGAGAAGCAGGGTTGGAAAATAGAGGTTATGAATAGTCATCCTGGCGGACGGGGAGGGTTCAAGGAGATTATCTTTGGGATAGAGGGGAAGGAAGCTCAGCGGCGACTTCAATATGAGGGAGGGGTGCACCGGGTGCAAAGGGTGCCGACCACCGAATCCCAGGGAAGGGTTCATACCTCAACGGTTACTGTAGCCGTTCTTCCCGAGGCTAAGGAGATAGAGGTAAAGATAAATCCCGGGGATCTCCGCATAGATACCTTCCGGGCTGGGGGAGCGGGAGGTCAGCATGTCAATGTTACCGATTCGGCGGTGAGGATTGTTCATATTCCTACTGGAATTGTGGTTCAGTGTCAGGATGAGAGGTCCCAACACAAAAATCGGGCCAGTGCTCTGCGAGTTCTTCGGGCCCGGCTCTTCCAGCATTTTAAGGAACAACAAGAGGCGGAGACTTCGGAGGATAGGAAAACGCAGGTGGGAAAGGGGGGACGGAGTGAGAAGATAAGAACTTATAATTTCTCTCAGAGCCGGGTGACCGACCATCGGATTACCCTAACTCTCCACAAATTGGATGAGGTCTTAAAAGGGGATTTGGATGAACTGATCGAGGCTCTCCTGCAAAGTTCATTGAGTTCGTAGAGTTAACTCAAGCAACTCCACGAACTAAGCTACTGTTTTTTATAAGCTGCTTCTATCTTCCGGGCGATATCCTTATAGATGATATCCACTTCATAGATTTTTTTGTATTGGGAGATAGCTTGTTCTCTTTCCCCCATCTTCTCGTAGAGCTGCCCTAACCGGTAATGAACCTCCTTGGCCTCATTATCCATGACTCCGGGGCGCTCCCTCAGGGCCTTCTGAAACTGTCCGACAGCCATATCCAGCATATTTCTCTCTTCGAAGCAGACTCCGATCATATATAGGCACTGATGTCTCACCCGGGGTTCATTGACTGAAGCCTGGAATTCAACTAAAGCTTTATCCGTTTCCCCTTGCTCCTTATAGAGTTTTCCCAATTTAAATCGCCGGGCGAGGTCTTCAGGACTCTCTTTTATTCTCTCCCGACAGTCCTCAACCTGAAGATTCAATTTATCCTGGCGGGCTTTCTCTCCCCTTTCTTTAGCTTCAGAGTTATCCGGTTGGGATTTGAGCACCTGCGCGCTTTCCCTGATGAGCATATCAAATCTTTTTAGGTCTATCTCTTTTAGTTTCCTGGGAATCTCTCTATGGCCAGGGTCCATCCGGAGAACCTTTTCGTATTTCTCTTTCGCTTTTTCAAAATCTTCCTTCTCCAGATAGAGGTCACCTAACTTTTCCGGAGCGGTTGTCTTGTCCGGCTCCAGGAGAGCTACCTTTTCGTAGGCGGCAATGGCTTTATCTATCCCCCCTTCTTTCTCTAGATAGAGATTCCCTAAGAGACGTTGGAGGGCGGGGTTGTGAGGATCCAGCTCTGTGGCTTTCTCATAGAGGGCCAGGGCCCTTTCCTTGTTCCCTTGCTTCCGGTAGAATTCCCCTAACATTCTATGGGTAACGGGGTTCTGCGGTTCCAGAGAGATTATCTGTTCGTATTTCTCAATGGCCTTAGGGATTTCTCCTTTCCTGATATAGAGATTAGCTAAACTATCCAGCAGGGCTTTTTTCGTGGGGTCCAATTTCACTACCTTCTCATATTTCTCAATGGCTTCATCGAAATATCTCTCCCGAATGTAGATCTCTCCCAGGGCCTGGTGAGCGCGAATATCGTCAGGGGCAACTTCAATTACCTTCTTATATTCATTGCCGGCCTCATCGATGCGGTTTTGGTCAAGGTAAATAGCTGCTTGTCTTAGACTGGTTTCGATATCCAAACCCTTATCTGGCTCTAACTTCACCTTTTTTTTGGCTGCTTCTCCGGCCCCTTGTTCTGCTTTTCCTGATTCTTCGATCTTCTCTCTATCCGCTGTCTTTTCCGTGAAGGTTGATTCTTCTTCCCACCTTCCCTTATCTATGGTCAGGAGAGCATCTAAATTTTTTAACTCCCGAGTGATCTCGGCATCTTCCGGTTTTAGGGTGATGAATCTCTCATAACAATATTTCGCTTCTTTTATCTTATCCTGCTCAAAATAAATTTCTCCCAACCTCTTCAGGGTATAGAGATTATCTTTTTCTAAGCTAAGAGTTGTTTGATAGGTTTCAACAGCCCGGGAAGCCATCCCCATTTGTCGATAGATATCCCCTAAATGAGGAAGGATAGGTGCCTGAGGGAAAGCGATAGAGAAGAGACTCTCGTATTTTTCCGCTGCCCGTTCCCATTGTCCCAGTTTTTCATAGAAGAAGGCTTGAATCATAAGCAGGCTCCCTTTTATCATTCGCCGGAATTCGCTTAGTGATTCAAACTTCTTTACTCGGGCTACCTTGAGACCATCACTGGCTTTAATGAAGTCTGGGTCAAGGCCCAGAGCCAATTTGAAGAGTCTTATAGCATAATCAAACTGTTCCGTTTCAATAGCCTGGACAGCTTTATGATAAAAACGTTCTGCTTCAGCCAGGTTGGTTCCGCCGTTCTCTCTCAAAATAACCCTCCATGTGATTGGGAAAGTGTTAGAGTGTCAAGACAACCCTCGCTACGCTCGGGAGTAGCGAAATTAAACTGCCAAACTGTTATATTGAAAAGCAATTTAGTAATTTAATAGTCTGGAGAAAATAACTACGAGAGCGGTAAGAATGATAATTACTACTCCCAGGCGAGCAACTTTCTCCCCCGCTGTTTCTCCGGCTCTCTTTCCATAAAGGAGATACATTATTCCCCGAAAGAGGCCATCGCTCGCCTTCCCACTCCAGGAAGAGGACTTTTTATTCATCCCTTTCTCCTTATTGTACCTGTTTCCCTTTTTGTATTGCAGCCGTATTTTACCACACGAATCTAATTTGTCAATAAAAACTTGCTCTCTTGAGGCAGATTATGCTAAAATTTAGTAACTACTATAGCGTTCCAAAAGTTTTGTGTCATTTTGTAGTGTAGCCCTTTATGGGCGTAGACGACGGGGACAAGCCCCTATACACTACCCATAGCCAAACTGTTACCATTCTGTAATCTTAGTGTCCTGGTGTCTTTGTGGCCATATCTGAGCAGTTACCAAAGGATAATAAAAGATGAGAATTGTTTTTATGGGCACACCCCGCTTTGCCGGGCCTAGTTTGGAGGCCCTGGTTAAGGACGAAGAGATAGTCGGGGTAGTTACTCAGCCTGACAGGCCCAGAGGGCGGGGAAGAAAGGTAGAGCTATCTTCTGTTAAGAGAATGGCAGAGAAATATAAATTGCCCCTCTATCAACCAATCCATCTTGAGCATCCCCGTTTCCGGGATTGGCTCAGAGAGCAAAATCCCGAGATTATCATGGTGGTGGCTTACGGTCAAATCCTGCCTCCCAGCATTCTTTGCTTTCCCCCTCGGGGTTGTCTTAATGCCCATGCTTCTCTCCTTCCCCGGTATCGGGGTGCCGCTCCCATTGAGTGGGCGCTAATAAGGGGGGAGAAGATAACCGGGGTGAGCATTATTCTGATGAATGAGGGTATGGATGAAGGAGACATTATTCTCCAGGAGTCTCTGGGCATTGGTCCCAATGATACGGCGGGAATCCTCTCGGAGAGATTAGCCTTCTTAGCGGCCAAACTCCTCCTGAGAAGCTTAGAGAGGATAAAAAAGGGAAAAATTGAGCCTATCCTTCAGGCTGATGAGGAAGCCACCTATGCTCCCCGCTTGAAGAAATCCGATGGGCTTATAGATTGGCGGGCCTCAGCCCGGGAGGTTCACAATTTAGTCCGGGGACTGAACCCCCGGCCAGGAGCCTACACTTATATCAGAGGAAGAGACAAAGGACAGGGAAAGATACTCAAAATCTGGAAAACGGAAATTATAATTGATGACCAAAAATCGGCGACTACTAAAAGACAGCCCGGGGAGATAGTTGAGATCATTAAAGATAAAGGCTTAGTAGTCATTGCCGGGAGGGGGTCTCTGCTTATAAAGGAAGTGCAGAAAGAAGGTGGCCGGAAGATGTCGGCGGAGGAATATGTGAAGGGACATCCTTTGAAGATAGGTTGTGTTCTGGAAGCGGGAGGGCAGGTAGAATGAGTAACCTCGTAGCCGTCATTATGGCCGGAGGCCGGGGAGAGAGATTCTGGCCGAAAAGCCGAGCTCGTCTTCCCAAGCAATTGTTACCTATTGCCGGCGCCCGGACGATGCTCCAGGAAACGGTGGAGAGGATAAAACCTCTCATTCCTGAGAAGAATATATTCATCGCCAGCGGAGAGAATCTGTTAAGGGAAGTAAGAAACCAACTTCCCTCCCTGCCCGAGAGGAATATTATTTCCGAGCCGCTAGGGAGAAATACTGCTGCCGGCATTGGCCTGGCGGCCATCAGAATAGAGAAGGAATATCCTCAATCAACTATGGTGGTGTTGGCCGCTGACCATTTAATCAGGGAAAGGGAGAGGTTCCTAAAGATTATCAGGGCCGGGGCCGAGATGGCAGAGAGAGCTGGCCATCTGGTCACGCTGGGCATTAAACCTACCCGACCGGAGACCGGATATGGGTATATAAAGATCAGCAGTCAGCAGTCAGCAGTCAGAAGTCAGAAAATACAAGTATGTCCAGTAGAAAGGTTTATAGAAAAACCGGATGAAGAGAAAGCTAAAAAATTTCTAGCCGGCGGAAATTATTACTGGAACAGCGGTATGTTCATCTGGACGACGGAGAGTATTCTCAAAGCTATAGGGAAGTATATGCCGGAATTGTTCCAGGGATTAGAAACTATCAAGGATTCCCTGGGCACTCCCCGTGCCGGGGAGGTTTCCAGGCAAGTCTTCCAGGGACTGGAAAGTATCTCCATTGATTATGGAGTAATGGAGAAAGCCGGGAATGTGGTTATGGTTAAAGCCGATATTCCCTGGGACGATGTCGGTTCCTGGCTGGCTATGGAGAGAATCCATTCTCAGGATGATCGGGGGAATGTGGTCTTAGGAAAATTTACCGGGATTGATAGTTCCAACTGCATTGTTATCAGTGATGAGCAGTTAGTAGCTACCCTGGGTATCTCCGATTTAATCATCGTGGCTACCCCCCAGGCTATCCTCATCTGCTCTAAGGATAGAGCCCAGGAGGTAAAGAAGATAGTTAAGAAATTGGCGGACAGCGAACTGGAAGAATATCTCTGAATCCAGCAGATTTATCTGCTAAACTGC
>CAZUTJ010000069.1:0-5866 GCA_964622875.1 uncultured bacterium | reverse complement strand
GATATGGGGATAAAGAAAAGAGAGGAATAAAGAATAGAATTAAAATAAGCCTCTACTGGCGCTTGGTAATCAGTATGGGATTGAAAATCTGATATTTTATTCCCCTTTCATAATAAAGGGGTGGCAGACCGCAGGTCTGACGGGGTATTTTAAAATATTATCTCCCTATCGCTATCTATCTCCCTATCCCCTTTTCTTACTTGTGCCCTGGGGTACACGCTTTGAGTTTCTTCTTAAGAGCTGGACTATCACAGTTAACTTTTGGTAACTAAACTATTACATTTTTTGACAATACTAATGCCCCAGGGGGAGGAGGAGAATTATGATGGTTAAGAGAAGAAGATGGGGGAGAAGAAGGGTAAGGTTTTCTTCTCCGGGGGTTCTGGTGGGGTTAGTTTTCTTTTTGCTAGTCAGTTTCCTTCTTCTCTACTTACTCTACCAATGGAAGGGAGAGGTGGAGGAAGAAGTAAGAGAGACAGCAGAGGTAACAGAAGTAGTATCCCGTAGGGTTCAGGCCTGCCTGAACCTTTACGAGGTAGAGACAAAGATAGCAGAAATAGAAGCAGAAATAGAAACAGAGATAGAAGTAGAGGTAGAAGCAGAAGAACCTCTTCTTGAAATTAAAGAAGAAATAGCGGCGCGGGAAAAAGAGGAAGAGCCTGTCGCTCTTCCTCCCCGAATAGCCATTATTATCGATGACTTAGGTTACAGTATGAGAGCGGTTATGCCTATATTCGATATTGAGTATCCTCTAACCTTGTCCATACTGCCCGGCCTTCGCTATTCCCTTCTTTTAGCAAGAAGAATGAGCCGGCCCCCTTTTGAGGCTATTTTGCATCTTCCCCTGGAGCCGGAGGCCGAGGAGCATCTGGAAAGGGGAACGATTATGGTGGCTATGAGCGAGGAGGAGGTCCGGGATTTAATGGAGAAACACCTGGAACCTCTTCTTCCCTATATCAGAGGAGTTAATAGCCATATGGGTTCTAAGGCTACCGCCGATGAGGAGTTAATGAGCATCGTCCTGGAGGAGGTTAAGAAAAGAGGGCTGTACTTCATAGATAGTTATACTACTGAGAAGTCTGTGGTCCTGGAGGTAGCCAGGGGTTTAGGATTAAGGGCAGCTTCCCGTCAGGTATTCCTGGATTCGGGAGAGGAGAGAAATGATCCCGATTACATCCGGGGTCAGATGAAGGAATTAGCCGAGCTAGCCCGAAAGGAAGGCCAGGCGCTAGGTATTGGCCATCCGACGCTCCCTACCCTGAAGGTGCTTCAGGAAATGATGCCTAAATTAGCGGGAGAGGGAATTCAGTTTGTTACCGCCTCGGAGATGGTGGAATGAGCTATGAATAGCGTAATCAATAAAAGGCAGGTATTTAATGCGTTTTATATATGACCTTATTATTATTGGTGGGGGAGCGGCCGGATTGACCGCGGGCATTTATGCCGGACGGGCCCGGATGAAGGCTCTCCTTATAGAAAAAGTGTTTTCGGGGGGGCAGGCTGCTTCTACTGATATAATTGAGAATTATCCGGGCTTTCCGGAAGCGATTTCCGGTCCGGAATTGATGGAGAGAATGGCTAAACAGGCCGAGAGATTCGGGCTGGAGACAGCCATAGATGAGGTTGAGGGTTTAAGGTTTAAGGCGGAAAAGGAAATAGTGGTGAGAACTCCAAAGAAGGAATATGTAACCCTAAGCGTTATCATAGCTACGGGAGGAGAGCCGTGTCCCTTAGGGATTCCCGGGGAGGAAGAACTGCGGGGGCGGGGAATTTCTTGCTGTGCCACCTGCGATGGGCCACTCTTCCGGAATGAAGAGATTGTCGTTGTTGGGGGTGGCAATACCGCCGTCCAGGAGGCTTTATTCCTGGCAAAGTTTGCCGAAAAGGTTATCCTGATTCACCGTCGGGATAGGCTGCGGGCCGCTCAGGTCTTGCAGGAACGGGTCCTCTCTCATGCTAAGATAGAGATAGTCTGGGACTCGGTAGTTACCGGGGTTCAAGGAAAGACCCGGGTGAAGGGAGTGCAGGTGAGGAATAGGCAAACCGGGGAGGAAAGAGAGATTCCGGCCCGGGGAGTATTTATCCTCACCGGAATTAAGCCGGGCACGGATTTCCTGCGCGGTTGCCTGGAGATGAATGAAGAAGGCTATCTCATTACCGACGAGAATATGAAAACCTCACAAGAAGGTATCTATGCCGCTGGTGACTGCCGCCGGAAACAGCTTCGCCAGATAGTTACCGCTTGCGGGGAGGGAGCTACGGCCGCTCTGGCGGCTCAGTATTATGCGGAGAGGATAAAAGGAACCGCTTATGGAGATTAAAGTTACCTTTCAGCCGGAAGGGAGAGAGGTCTATGTCCTGCCCGGAACCCTGGTTATCGAGGCGGCCGCTCAGGCGGGGTTGGTTCTTGATTCTCCCTGCGGAGGAAAAGGAATCTGTGGGAAATGTCTGGTTGAGGTCCGGGAAGGGAAGATAGAGCCCACGGCCGCGGAGAAGAAAATCATCCCCGGGGAGGATTTGAAAAAGGGGAGCCGTTTAGCCTGTCAAGCAAAGATTTTTACCCCCGGTCTTATCTATATTCCTTTGAGTTCCCGTTTTTCCGCTCAACGGATCCTCACCGCCGGCTGGGAAGAGAGAAGGGTAAAACTTGTCCCGGCGGAGGAGGAGGTCCGGGGGAATTATGGTCTGGCTTTCGATTTAGGAACGACTACTCTGGTAGGAACAATTCTCCATACCGTTAGCGGTCGGGACCTGGCTATCTCTTCCCGAATGAACCCTCAGGCAGTTTATGGAGATGATATTATCTCCCGCATAGATTTCGTCCGGAATTCTCCCGGAGGCCTGGAAGAACTCCACCGCCAGGTGGTGGGAGCAATTAACGAGATGATCGCTGAACTGGCCGAAAAGGTGAAGGTGGAGAGAACGGACATTCATAAGGTGACGGTAGCCGGTAACTCTACCATGCAGCATATTTTCCTGAAAGTTAGTCCGGAGAGCTTAGGGTCACTTCCCTTCTCTTTGGTGATTGAGGAGGGAGTGGAGATAAAAGCCAATAAATTGGGGGTGAGGATTGCCCCGGAGGGGACTATCTTTGTTTTCCCCAACATTGCCGGATTTGTGGGGGGAGATACCGTGGCGGTGATTTTAGCCAGTGGGATTTTCCAGAGCGAAGAGATAAAATTAATAGTGGATATTGGGACCAACGGGGAAATCGTTTTAGGGAACCGGAAACGTCTGCTCGCTGCTTCTACGGCCGCGGGACCGGCCTTTGAAGGAGCGCGCATCTCCCAGGGGATGAGAGCTTCTCCGGGAGCGGTGGAGAAGGTGGTCATGAACGAGGAGGTAGAAATAAATGTTATCGGTAATATCCCACCTTTCGGAATCTGCGGAAGCGGTCTTATTGATGCCGTAGCTGAGATGCTCAGGGCCGGAATAATTGATCAGTCGGGGAAAATAATCTCTCGCTCCGCCCTCTCAGGTAAAGTTCCCGAGAGGCTTCTCTGTCGGGTTAGGGAAGAGGAAAGGAAGAGTAAGTTCCTTTTAGTGGAGAGAGAACTTACCCGAGATAACCCCCCCCTTTTTATTACTCAAAAAGATGTACGGGAACTACAGTTAGCCAAGGGGGCCATCGCCGCGGGAATTAAAATTTTAAAGAAAGAGCTGGGCCAGGAGGATAAAAATATTTCCCAGATACTTTTAGCGGGAGCCTTCGGCAATTTTATCAGACGCCGTCAGGCGAAAAGGATCGGGTTGATCCCGGACTTGCCCTCCGAGAGGATAATATTTATTGGCAATGCCGCCTCCTCAGGAGCAAAGTTAGCCTTGCTTTCCGAGGAGTTGAAAAAAGAAGCCGAGACCATATCCCGGGAGACCGAACATATCGAGCTTTCCGGCCGGCTGGAGTTCCAGGACGAGTTTGTCCAGGCCATGGCATTTTAGTTACTAACCACAGAGACACGGAGAACACGGAGAAATACTTTAAAAACTTTTTTGGACGCAGATTTCCGCAGATAAATACAGATAACAATAATAATAATTAATAATTAATAATTAATAATTAATAATTAATAATTAATAATTTTTTTAATCCTAAAAATCTGCGTTTATCTGCGTCCAAAAAAGAAAAAAGTTTTATGTATTTCTCTGTGTCCTCTGTGGTGAGGAAGTTTTATGGCGGTGAGGAAAATAAGAATTTATGGAGACCCGATATTGAGAGAGAAGGCCCAGTCGGTGGCGGAAGTAACCCCCGAGACGCAGAAGTTAATTAAAGAGATGGCTGAGACTATGTATGAAAATGAGGGCCTGGGATTAGCCGCCAATCAAATAGGAATCGGTAAGCAGATAATGACTGTGGATGTAGGCCAGGGACTGTTGGTGCTCATCAATCCCCGGGTGGGGGAAAGCGGCGGGGAAGAATCGGCCGAGGAGGGCTGTTTGAGTCTCCCGGGCATTAAAGTAGAGGTGAAGAGGGCTAAGAAGATAAAAGTCAGGGGGCGGGACGAAGAGGGGAGAGAAGTAGAAATAGAGGCCGAAGGACTCCTGGCCCGGGCTATCCAGCACGAGATAGACCACCTGAACGGGATTCTCATAACCGACCGGATAAGCTTAGCCCGCCGGCAATTGATAAACCCTCAGTTAAAAAAGCTAAACTCAGAGGTCTTAGCAAACCGCCACCCCAAAAAAGTTATCGTCGGTGATGATTTCTAAAAATTCCTTGCAGGTTTTAAGGAGGGGCCTTTTATGGTAAGATGTATCCGAGAGGGGATTACATCGCTATGGAGGAAACAAAACTAGGCCGGGATGACGAGATTAGTTTCCACCACCATCCCCAAGCAAAAGCTCGCTCATCCTATTCACAATCACAGCGGATATATTTAGACCAACTGGAACATGGAGAATACAGCACCTATGCCGGCGGGTTACTCTTTACTCCCCTACTGGAACGATATAACTTCCTCCCGATGATAAAACGGGTGATTGATATAGAAACTCACGAAGGTTACAGCCTGGATGAACCAGGTCTCACGATTACGGGTTATATCTAATAACCATGGGCTGGCATGGAGTGAGAAAGATTCCGATGAAGGGAAGCTACAATTTCTTATCTGTAGATGAGAGATTTGTCCCATTTTTGTTTTTAACCAGGTCTTCATCTTAAGGATTTACTTCAAAAGATACCGGAGATTATTCTGAAGGTAAAGAAGTTAGCTAAGGAAGTCGGTCTAAGCGAAGAAGAAATAGAAAATCTAACGGTGATATTTAACCGAGAGGGATACAGTGCCGACTTATTCAGAACTCTTGACGGTAAGGATAGTCAGAATGGGAAGTTTAAGGCAAGATTTATCAACTGGGCAAAGTATGCTGACAGATGGGTCTATGACATAGAAGATGAGAAGTTTGATAAGACGGTGACAGTAACCTATGAGATACAGGAGCCTGAGGAGATAAAATACTTTGAGACAGAAAGGAGTATGAGTAAATATGGGAAGACACGAACAATAATAATAGAGAGCGGGAGTAATATAGCCCGTCCCAAAAGTTTTGCAACATTTTTGCTCGAGGTATAGGAAAACATAAACATCCGTTGATTAGCTTGATAAATCAAGCAACTACAGTTCATCTTTGTAGTTGCCTCATTTATGAGGCTTTCTTGACATACTTTCTATATTTGGTCTAGCTAAACTTTTAGACTATCTTATATCTCTTATTCATTGCAAAACTTTTGGGACGGGCTATAAAAGACGAGCGGCTATTTATATCAACGATAAGGAAACTGAAGCAGAAAGGATTATCCAACTTATTTGTCGCCGGTGGGGAGAGGAGAATCTAATTAAGGAGCTCATGCTGAAGCACTTGATAAATTATT
>CAZUTJ010000068.1:1400-5866 GCA_964622875.1 uncultured bacterium | reverse complement strand
CCAAACAGGTTTGTACAATCCTGGTTGTAGAGCAGGCGATAGTTAGGTCTTGTCACCATGATTCCTCCCTGGGATAATCTTCATTATACCTGAATCAAACCCCTGCAAAGCTTCGGGGTTAGGGACGACCCCGAGCTTCTTCCCTATCTATCCCATATGGATACCACACCCCGTCCTCAATGTCAAACATATAAAGTCAAGTATAATAATTTAATGGGCGTCCCCTTTTTACTCAGGCGGGTGAGATGAGGAATTTTCTTGCCATAACAAAAGAGTTTTAGTATAATAAGCATAGACATTGATAACATGTAACCTCATTAAGTGAACAGGAAGAGGTATTGGTATGGGGAAAAACCGCTTAACCGCGGCGGAGATTGTTCAGGACCTGAAGGGTTATTTTACCAAAAGGAACGAAGTGCTCATGGCCTTTCTTTTCGGCTCCGGCGCCAAAAATTTTTTCCACCTGGAATCCGATATAGATATAGCTGTATATTTCAAACCCCGATACGGATACATTGATTTTGAAAATGAAAAGGCAAAATACCCGCAAGAGCAAGAAATATGGTGGGATATTGAAGACCTACTGAAACGGGAAACTGATCTGCTTATCTTGAATAGGGCCCCAGCCCGCATTTCTGACAGCGTCCTCAGGGGCATTCCTATTATCATCAAAAACAGAAAACTATACCTGGATTTTATGCTTAGGGTAACCAGGGAAGCCGAAGACTTTAGAGGTTTCGTAGAAGAGTACTGGAAACTAAAACAAGAGGCATACGGCAAATAAAATGTCATTAAGAAAAGAAGAAAGGGAAAACTTGGTGAGACATCTGGACTTTCTCGAAACCGAACTGCAGGATTATCCTCAGTTCAGGGATATGGAGTGGATAGCTTACCAGACCTCACGGGACAAAAGAAGAAATATGGAAAGGTGGGTTGAAAACATCATCAATTGTTCAATAGATATTGCCAAGGTCTTGCTGGCTAGCGAAGGCAGGCCTGTTCCTGAAACCTACAAAGCTATCCTTCGTCAGATAGGAACATTGTCTAATTTCGATGAACAGTTCGGCCAGGATGTCGCAAAATGGGCCAGACTGCGAAACATAATTACCCATGAGTATATTGATATTAAATGGGACGCCATCAAGGATTTCATCAAAGACACCGAACCTATCTACCGTCGGTTAATCCAGGGCGTCAAAGACATTCTGGCCAGCGCTAAATCCGAAGAAGCGAAAGATGAAAATTAAGAATTTCGACCATAGCCGGACCATCTTTGTGGCCCTAGTAAAAAAACAAGGGGACGGTTCTTCTGCTTCACTTATGCCTTGAACATACCTCCCTACGCAAATCTTCAGGCTGGAACTCAACACTCAGGATAACTTTGCAATTCCTAGACATCAAGGCATTTGTCTTGACTTTCTATAACAATTTAACAGTTTAAAACCCCGCCCAGCTCAGTGATGATTTTATTAATCTTTTTCAGGCAAGAGTTAGTGTCCTTTTCTATCTGCTGACCGGTTAAGTGCACCACTACCCAGCCATGTCCGGTTAGATAACGGTCCCGTTCTCTGTCTTTAGCCCGACAGGCCGATGTTGAATGCCATTTTTCATTATCGCACTCTAAAGCTATTTTCCC
Source organism: uncultured bacterium (assembly GCA_964622875.1). Taxonomy (GTDB): domain Bacteria; phylum NPL-UPA2; class NPL-UPA2; order NPL-UPA2; family JAADIA01; genus CAZGXS01. The sequence goes on along the minus strand of CAZUTJ010000068.1, from coordinate 4,230 downwards.
CTGTCGGCAAAAAAGGGCAAAATCAAGCCGATAGCGGCAGCGATTGTTTTCCATTAGACAATATTCGTGGATAGCCTTTATCCCTCTTTCCTGAAAGGCCTGGCGCATTATATCCTCGGCCGGGATGAGGTCAAACAACTGACCTATCTGCTTTGACTGCTGCAGTTTCGCTAAGGTGGTAAAGCCAAAACTTATCCGGCGCCGGCTGCTATTACGAATTACATGAGGTGTCCGCCTCACTTTGCTTAGATTGAACTTATAATAATATTCTCGGGCCCGGGGATGGTCTTTTTCCTCAGGAAGCAATTTTATTCTCCGGAGGAGAGAAGATGATTTGATGGGGGCATAATATCTTATGGCTTTACCATACTTGCCGAAAACACGCGTCTGATAAAAAGCCAGATAGGCCGGCCGGCGCCGGGGCGTATGTTTTGCCGGGATACGATACCAGTGCCGCTTGAGGACACCCTCCAGGTCTTTCTGTCGGTTAAGCACTCCCACCAGAACCAGAAAATTATTTCTCTTTTTGTCCATGCCTGGATCAGGTTAATTAATTTGTTAGGCTTTATTTAACTTATCACGGTAAAGGCTCAATTTATGAGAAATCTCTTATGTATTCTGCCATGAGGGGCCATAACCTTCTGTATTTTTTAAAACGACCCTCGTACAGTTTCTGTTTTTTTGGCTTCGGTTCGAAGATACGATCTATCTTTACCAGGGCCTCAACTCCGGTTTCATAAGAGGAAAAAATTCCTATTCCGGTACCAGCAATGATAGCTGCACCAAGAGTGCCGGCCTCAGTGATTCTTAGACGGATGAACGGCCGACCCATGATATCAGCGCCTATCTGAATCCATCGCTCTGACTTACTGCCACCGCCGACTGCCCGGAACTCAGTAACCTCGATACCGGTTGCCGGCAGTGATTCAATACATTCTTTCAGATAGAAGGTCGTCCCTTCAAAAATCCCTTTGAGGATATCCCCCCTTGTTGTTTCAAGCCGTAATCCGGTAATAACTCCCTGAGAGTCAGAGATAAATCCCGGCGGTCCGGTTGGCGCAAAGTGGGGCAGAATCATTATACTGCTTGGCCCTTCCGGAACCTCCGAGATTAGTTCTGCATAAATATCTTTCCCCATCTCCTTTGCCTGGCGGTACTCTGCTGCGGCAAAAGTATTCCGGAACCATTTGACCAGGGACCCACCTTGATTATAAATGAAACTAACATACTGTCCCGGCACCGCGTGATGTTCTGTATTCAAGCCTTGCTTGATCATCACGGCTGGTTTAGGCTGCCGGCTAAATACAGGTGTGATACATATAAAGGTGCCCATTCCGTACGCAGCCCGGCCTTTCTTTATCACTCCACAGCCTACAGCATTGGCACACTGATCGTAAGCACCGGTAACGATAGAGACCTTAGATGGAAGACCGAGTTCACCGGCCAGGCGCTCAGAAACCGTACCGATGATGGTTCCTGAAGGAGCAGTATCAGGAAGTTTGGCCTGATCAAGATTAGCAAGTGCCAGTATCTCCTCTGACCAGGTCTCACGCTTAATATCAAAAAGCAGTGTCCGGTTAGCCAGCGAGTAATCCACCACCGGTTCCGCACCAAGCATAACCGGTGGTGCCTATGTCTATTCCGAGCAGACTCATTTTACCTTTATTCCCTTTTTTAATGTACTAAAAGTTTAACTTGCCACCAGCCTTCCGCTTCCAGCCAGGCCAAAATAATCACTTATAAGATAACAAGTGTGCTCATATACTGCATCCTGGGCAGTAGCCACATCTTCCGATTCTCTCAGGGTAGTTTCATAGGCCTGTCGGATTTCAGCACCTATATTCACCTTGACGATTCCCTTTTTGATCGCAGCCAACAGATACTTTTGTTTTATCCCGGAGCCACCATGTAACACCAGCGGGATTCCGGTTGCTTGATACAATTTCTCAAGATGCTCGAGATTCAGCTTTGCTTCAACTTTTTTCTTATCTTTCAAGGCGCCGGAAATGGCGCCGTGGATGTTTCCTGTGGCCACTGAGAGCCAGTCACAGCCGGTATCCTGCACAAAACGTTTTGCCTCTTCGATGTCTGTAAAACCTCTACCTGATTCAAAAAGATCTCTATAAGAGGGAAGAGGTCCGGATTCATGACCTAACACCGCGCCCAATTCTGCCTCACAGGGGATGCCTGCCTGGTGCGCTAAGTCAACCACCTGGCGTGTTGCCTTAATATTCGCCTCAAGACCCAGGCGCGAGCCATCCACCATAACCGACTGATAACCCAGCTCTATGGCTTCTTTGATAACGGACAGATAATCCACACGTTGGCTATCCTCATCTATGACCGGTATATGATCGAGATGCAGCCGAACATAATCAGGCTGGTTCCACTTCATGAACTCTTCCCTAACAACAGCCGGACCCTGACTTTCAAATTTTATCCACTCAAGCCGCGCGGTGGCAATAAGGGCAAAGGATTTTTGATCCACCACAGCCTGGATAACCGGCTTAACCATAGGCAGATACGGTACATTAAAAGCGGGGATTACTATCCTTGCTTTTATGGCATTATTGACGATATCGGAAGTACTCTGCATCTGTTATCTTTCCTGCGGTAAGTCAATCTCGAAACCCAGATAATGCTCTAAGGCCTCATGCACCGGTGCCTGAACCAGACCCGGAGTGACACTTACATGGTGACGATAACCGTTATACCCGATGTGAAGCAGTACCTCCGGAAGGTTTTTGATTTCGGCTACACCCGCACAGCCAAAAAACTCTTCCGGAATCTTATCGTTGGTAAACTTTCCCTGTCCCAGGTAGAACTTCAG
>CAZUTJ010000068.1:0-1300 GCA_964622875.1 uncultured bacterium | reverse complement strand
GGGCGATACGCCCTACATGACATCCAAAACTAGAGCCCCGGCCCAGGGCATTGGCCAGGATGGCATGCTCAGCTATCCTTCCTTTATTCGTCATCAAGCTCCCGGGCACAGGGCCGCAGTGGAACAAGATGCATTTCTCATCATCATCCCCGTAGTTGTTGTTCCAGTCAAGGCAGGCCGTTGGGCTACCGGAGGCCAGGCTTAAGACATACATGGTAATGGCGTTACCCACATCCACCTCGCAGGCAGCAGGAATACCACGTTCGTTCATCTGGCCCAATAGTACACATGGAGATATGCCTAGCTGTTCTTGTAATTCCATCCAGCACCGCATAGCGATCGCATCCAGCCGGTATTCTTCGACAACCGCATCCAGCACCACTCCCAGCTTGACAATTCTGCCAAAGGCCTCTTCCGGCACTCCCTTCCAGGAGGTGTAGGCCTTTAACACCCCGGCTTTTGCCTGGCAGGCTTCGTTACGGAAGGATAAGGCTTTCATGCGGGCCATAATATCTGAAAGATCCAGTGTTTCCATAGTAATGCCGTGCCGTTGCAAGGCAAGCTCGTCTATACGCACAGTCTTGAAAGCAGTGGTGCGCGCCCCGATTGCGCCCACGACCATACCCTTCAGGCCATTTACCACCCGGCATACCCGGTCGAAACAATCTATATTGGTTTTAAACCTTTCACTTGAGGGACTTACCACATGAGGCGTAAGCGCAGTAAATTTCACCCCATACTGGCAAAACACATCCATAATAGATATTTTACCGCAGAATGCATCTCGCCTCAACTTCGGAGCTATTTTCTCGAGGTCGTCAGGGTAGGCCTGAATGAGAATAGGCACTCCGGCATCCTTTAGCGCCGCCACCGCACCCGTTTCATCTCCGAAGTTCGGCAAACAGAGAATGACGCCACCAAATTTCCCCTTGTTCTTCCGCAGAAAATTAGCGTATGCCTCTCCCTCTCCCGGAGTTTCCACAGCACCATAGCGGGTGCAATCTTCACCAAACATCAGGACATCATATCCCCACTCCTTCAGCACCCGGGGTAGTTCTTCCCTTGCCTGGGCAATAAGTGATACCGGGAAAAATCCACGGTTCCCGAAAAAAAAGAGCAAACTTTAACTTTTTAATACCCATGGCCAATCTTCTCAATTAGCAAAACCTAAAAAAACCGGTCTTTCCCGGAATGGTGAAATAGAGAGTAAATGACAAATGGCAAATAAATGACAAATGTAACTAATATTGCGTTTCATAAATATATTTACCTATAAGCCAGTCATTGCGAGGAGTGAAAC
>CAZUTJ010000067.1:0-5897 GCA_964622875.1 uncultured bacterium | reverse complement strand
AAATTGGGAAGAAGATATTGATAATTTAATGAACCTATAACAAGACGCTGCACCTAACCGCTATTCCGCTGCGCTCCATAGCGGCAGGTGAGCTTGGGTGTTAGGCATGACAAGACAAAGGAGGAAGTCTCGTGAAAGTTACGATAATCTATCACTCTGAGACCGGCAATACACAGAAAATGGCAGAACTCGTAAGTCAAGGCTGTCTGACATTGCCAGGTGTTGAAGCGAGGTGTATGCCTATTGATGATGTGGATGAGTCCTACGTCGCGGAAGCCAAAGCCATAATCTTTGGATCTCCAACCTACGAGGGATGTTGTAGTTGGCAGATGAAAAGGTATCTTGACACAGAACCCAAGGGGCTGGCAGGGAAGCTGGCTGGTGTTTTCGCATCGCAAAACTGGCCCGGCGGAGGCGGGGCAAGCTTTGCGGAAATGACGATGATCGCTGCTCTCCTTGTCCATGGAATGATCATCTACTCGGGCGGGATATCGGCGGGTATACCCTACTTGCATTTCGGTGCAGTATCAAGGAAGCGTCCCGAAGAACAACTCTACAAGGAACGATGCATCAAACTCGGAGAGAACATTGCCAGAAAAGCCTTAGAGTTATTTGGCGAGGATACATCTTCTTAACCAAAACGAAAGATGCCTAACCAGTCACTGCACCCCACCAAAAAGCTAGCGCTTTTTGGTGGGTGAGTTCTAGCGTTAGATGGAATAAAATAGAGATAGGAGAGGAAAATGACGGTGAAAGATATTGCCAAGCATGCGATTGATGCGTTGCCGAATGAAGTAAGTATGGATGATATTATTCATACGTTATACATCAATGCAAAATTTGAACACGGTGAACGCGAAATTCGAGAAGGGAAAGGAGTCTCACACGAAGAAGCTAAACAGAGGCTGCAAAAGTGGGCAGAGTAATTTGGGCGCCATCAGCATTAAAAGATGTTGATTCGATTGCGGAATTTATTGCCCGAGACTCTGTTGACCGATCTGCCCTTTTTATAACTCGATTGTTTGAGGCTACAGATCGTCTGCAGAAGTTTCCTCTCTCTGGACGTGTAATACCCGAAATCAGCAATCAATCTTGTCGTGAGATCATCTATGGGGCCTATCGCATCATGTATCGTCTTGAAAGTGACGATGTTTGGATTACCGGAGTTTGTGCACGGCGCGCGCAGCTGGACCCCTAAATAACCATCTAACCAGTCACTGCACCCGACCAAAAAGCTGGCGCTTTTTGGCGGGTGAGTTCTAGCATTAACGGCAAGAAAATTTATTTAGTGAAGTCAAAAAAATAGGCAATAAAATACCTCTGAAAACATAAATTAAAATTTTTGGGTGCGGCTTTTCATGTTATCCTTCATAGATTGCGCTACAGCGAGATTAGCAAATGTACGGCAGTGCTCAGCGGTGATGATGGCTTTTACTTCTTTCACCGCCTGGGAGAATTCTTGATTAACAACGGTGTAATCATATTCTTTAAGAAAAACTATTTCTTCTTGAGCCCTGGCTAATCGTTTTTCTATCTCCTTTTCATCATCTGTCTTCCTCTCCTTGAGGCGGGAGGCTAATGTTTTTAGGGAGGGAGGGAAGAGGAAGATAAGGCAGGATTTCTTATATTCTTTCTTTATCTGCAAGGCCCCCTGAACATCAATATCCAGGATGGTGTCCCGACCGGAATGAAGAGCCTCCTCCAGGGACGAGCGAGGCGTTCCATAGTAATGACCGTGCACCTCCGCCCACTCAACAAATTCACCTTTTTTTATTTTTTCATCAAACTCTTCTTTTGAGATAAAGAAATAATCTTTTCCTTCTCTCTCTCCCGGGCGGGGACGACGGCTGGTGGCGGAGATTGAATAGTTGAGTTCCGGTGACTCCTCTAAGAGTTTCCGACGAATAGTTGTCTTTCCCCCTCCCGAGGGAGAGGAGATAACAAAGATAATTCCTTTTCTCTTCATCTTAATAAGATACCTGTATTTTATTGGTAACCGTTCACGGAATGTTGAAACTGGAAATTGGAAATTTGGCCTTCATGTTTTTGCGCTGTTTTTTCCAATTTCCAATTTCCAGCCTAATCTCTCCCTAATTTCCAATTTCCAATTTCAGGCCGTGAACGGCTACAGATTTAATTTATCTGGGTAATCTACGTTTTTTAATCTGTGTAATCATATTCCTATTCTCCCCGAGCTACCGTTAAAATATTTACCTCCCGGGCCCCGACTCGGGAAAGGACTTTGGCGCACTCATTAGCCGTGGAACCGGTAGTAAAGACATCGTCTATGATGAGGATAGTTTTTCCCCGACACTCTTTGGCTCTGGCTACCCGGAAAAGTCCTTTAACATTCTCTTCCCTCTGCCGGCGATTGAGCCCGGTCTGGGGAAGGGTGGTTCTTGTTCTTCTCAAAGTGGAAGGGGAAAGAGGAATCCCGAAGCGACGACTCACTGCCTTTGCTAAGAGATGGGCCTGATTGAATTCTCTCTCCCGATATCTTTTCCTATCCAGGGGAACAGGAACAAGAAGCTCGGCTTTCCTTAAGTTGTCATCATCTTTCATTAGTTCCGCTAGTAACTCTCCCAGAGGTTGGGATAGATAAGCCTTCCGGCTATACTTGAAGAGATGAATACACTCTCTCAAGACTCCTTCGTAGAAACCGGCTGCCCGGGCTGCCTGAAAATGGTAATGTTTTTTTCGGCAGGAAATGCAGGTGGATAAGGCGGAAGGTCGTCCGCAGCGGGAGCATACCGGCTCTTTAATTAATCTTATTTCTGCCCAGCAAGAAGGGCAAAGGTATTTCTTGTTACCGGGATCTAATCCTCTTCGGCAGATAAGACAGTTGAGGGGAAAAAGAAGGTTGAGGAACCCCTCAATAAAACCCGCTATTTTTTTCTGCATGCGTTAATTACTCAGAAGCCAGATGTCAGAAGTCAGAAGCATATTCCTTTTCTATTCTGTATTCTGGGTTCTGACTTCTGTATTCTATTATGTCGGGTAGCGAGAATTGATGCTTACATATTTTTTAGAGAGATCAGTGGTCCAGACGGTAGCTTTAGCCTTTCCCAACCCTAAATCTACGCTGATGTAGATGTTTTTCCCGGACATAATTTTCTTAATTATGGCTTTGTCGAACTCTGCTGCCTGACCTCCTTTGACTATAATTTGTCCTTTCCCCGAAGGGCATTTCCCTTTTTCCCCCAAAGAAGAAAGGCGAATGCTCAGACGTTCCTCCTCAATCTTTATCCCGGCCTGACCGAGGGCGGCCACAATCCTTCCCCAGTTAGCATCTTCGCCGAAGAGAGCTGTTTTTACTAAGGTAGAATTAGCAATGGCCGAAGCGGCCTTTTTGGCCTCCTGGGAATTCGGAGACCTCTCTATTTTTATCTCCACGAACTTGGTGGCTCCCTCTCCATCGGTAACGATCATCTTAGCTAAAGAGAGGGTAACGAAATCCAGAGCTTGCTGGAAGGCCTGAAAATCTTTTTCCCCTACTTGAAGTTCTCTGTTTTTGGCCAATCCGTTAGCTAAGATGGCCACCATATCGTTGGTACTCATATCCCCATCAATAGTAATCATATTAAAGGATTTAGCTACGGAATCCTTCAGGGCTTTTCTCAGGGCTTGTCTTCCAATGAGGGCATCGGTAGTAATGAAGGAAAGCATGGTAGCTAAATGGGGAGAGACCATCCCGGCTCCTTTGGCCATTCCTCCCATAAAAACTTCTTTTCCCTTAATCCGGAGCCTTACCGCTATTTCCTTGGGAAAGGTGTCGGTAGTCATAATGGCTTCAGCGGCTGAAAACCCCCCTTCGCCTTTAAGCCCGCCCGCTAATTTTGTAATACCCGGGCTTATTTTATCCAGGGGTAAGGGAATTCCGATGATGCCGGTGGAGGCGACGAGGACGTCTTTTTCCTTGATTTTCAAGCAGCCGGCGGTTTGTTTCGCCATCAGGCGAGCGTCGTCTAAGCCTTTCTTGCCGGTGCAGGCATTGGCATTGCCGCTATTGATAATGATCGCCTGGGCCCGGCCGTTCCGAAGATGCTCTCTGGTAATTTTGAGAGGAGCGGCCTGGATGCGGTTGGTGGTGAGGAGGGCTAGAGCCTGAGCCGGAATATCTGAATAAAGCAAGGCTAAATCTTTTTTATTCTTCTTCAGGCCGCATTTAATTCCCGCTGCCTTAAAACCCCGGGGGGTAGTAATCCCCCCACCTTTTATTTCCAGCATATTATGGCCCCGGTCCTAAATGAGCTAATCCCTCATCTTCTTCGAATCCCCACATAATATTCATATTCTGGACAGCTTGTCCGGAGGCCCCTTTTATCAAGTTATCCAGGGCCGAGATAACAATGACCCGCCCGGTGCGCTCATCGACTTTCAGGCCGATATGGCAATAATTTGTTCCCCAAACACCTTTCGTCTCCGGGAGCTTATCAAGCTCTAAAATCTTGACAAAAGGTTCATCTTCATAAAAATCCTCGTAGAGTTGTCTTAGCTCTTCGGTGCTTCCCTTCTTCTTCAAGTTCATATAGATAGTGCTCAAGATGCCCCTCTTCATGGGAATCAGGTGAGGGGTAAAAGTTATTTTTACTTTTTCCTCAGCCGATTTACTTAGTTGCTCCTCCATCTCCGGCTGATGGCGGTGGCTGGCAATCTTATAAGCCTTAAAATTTTCTTGAATCTCCCCAAAATAAAAACCCGGCCCCGGCCATCTTCCCGCTCCGGAGACGCCGGATTTAGAATCAACAATTATATTTTTAGTATCCACCCCACCCTGGGAAAGAAGAGGAGCGGCCCCCAAAATGACGCTGGTGGGATAACAGCCGGGATTAGCTACCAGACGAGCTTTCTTTATTTCTTCTCGATAAAACTCAGGCAGGCCATAAACCGCTTCCTTAAGCAGCTCTTTATGGGTATGGGGTACTTCATACCATTCCTCATAGGCTTGAGCTTCGGTAAACCTATAATCAGCGCTGAAGTCGATAACTTTTTTGCCCAGACTCAAAAATTGAGAAACTAACTCCAGGGAAACCTTGTGGGGAAGGGCCAGAAAAATAAGCTCGGAGCCGGCGGCCATTTTTTCTACATTGAGGTCGGAGCAGGGAAGATCTATTCTCCCCGCGAAATCCGGAAAGATTTCCGCGATCGGAGTCTCTTTCTCTTCTATTTTGGCGGCCAGAGCGGCAATCTCTGCTTCCGGGTGAGAGAGCAAGAGTCGGATAAGCTCCTCTCCTCCATAACCGGTCGCCCCAACGATTCCTATTTTGAGCATGGGAAGGTTATCCTTATTTAAAGCCTGGTAAAGAATTAGAACTCCACGAACTCTTCCGGATAGTGAGATAAGTCCAGCTTTTCTTCATCAGGAAGAGGACGAATCCCCCACTGTTGCATGGCTAAGGCCCCGAAAAGCACCTCGATGGACTTGCCATCTTCGTCGTCACCAATCTGGTCGATAACCAGCGCGTGAGTGGAGATCAGATGGCCCTCTATTTCCCCCTGAAGGAGTGCAGTTCTGTTGGCTTCCTTCACTTCTCCACCCAGTGCAGTTCGAATCGGGTGAGGCATTTCCGAGGTGCTCAGAACGGCGGCGACTGCAGGAACGACATAGGTATTACGGGCCCCGGTATCAAACAGAGCCCAGCATTCCCGTCCGTCGACCTTAATCATCTGGCATATTCTTCCCACGATACACCCCTTCTCTATCTCCATTCTGTTACCGGATGTTATATCAATGCTTGCTATTACCTAATGTAGAAGTCGCCTGCCGGGAAAGTGCCGGCTTTTTGGCGAGTGCAGTGATTTGATATGGCTTGATTTTATGCATACATAAGACGATGACACCTTAAAACCCATTCTTTTCAAGAAACTGCGAAGGTCATCAAAACCAATATTTCGGT
>CAZUTJ010000066.1:0-5911 GCA_964622875.1 uncultured bacterium | reverse complement strand
GGGCAGGCGATAGTTCAACCCGGGGTCTGTTTGGGATACAAATCTCCCGAATTGTCTCACCACACCTACTTCGCCGGGTCCAACGATATATATCCCGGAGAGAAGCCAGAGCAAAATCACGATGGGTATCCCGAATTTCATAAACGGGCGGGCCGACTTAAGCATCTGCCTAAGATCCTCTTCTCCCTGCCCGCCAATAATATTGGCCGGGGTTACTTCATCCCATTTCATATCTCATCTCCTCCTTCCTTTTTTTATAGGGCTTCAAAAACGAAACCCTTGATTACACAGATTAACAGGCAGATTACACAGATTACTTCAAAAGAAAATCCGTATAATCAGATTGCCGAGCGTAGCGAGGCATATCTTACCTTGTATTTTGCCTCTTTCCTCCTGCTTTCCCGAAGCCCTCCCAACTATCCCGATAATTTCACCTCCTCCTTAAAAATAGGTGGCCACAAAACTCATTCTAGTGTTTTGTAACCCAAATTTCTGTCAGGTGCAGTTGAGGTAGTGTAGGGACTTGTCCCCGTCGTTCACGCCCATAAAGGGCTACACTACATAAATGGTGCAAAACTAATGTCACAGAGCACCAGTCTGCAATTACACAGGTTTTTTAAGGGCGTCACTTTGATGACGCCCTATTAAAAAATTTCATTACCAGCATAGAAACGATGATGGTTAAGATTCCCATCACCTGGGCCGCTTTGAGAGGGGTATCCCAGACATAAAGGCTATCCCCGCGGAAGATTTCCACCAGGAAGCGTCCCCCGGAATAAAGAATAAGATATAATAAAAAGAGATGTCCGTCATACTTTCCCTTCTTCCTCCGTCCCCAAAGGAAAAGAAAAAGGAAGAGGTTAAAAGCCACCTGGTATAACTGAGTGGGATGGAGAGACTGAAACCCGTATTCCCGATTTGCCGAACTCCCTTCCGGGAAGATTATCCCCCAGGGAAGTCGGGTAGGAACTCCATAGCAACATCCATTGAGGAAACAACCTACCCTCCCCAGGGCCTGGCCGAGAATGAGGGAAGGGGTTAAAGTGTCGGAGAGTTTCCAGAAAGAAATCCTCTGCCTCCTGGCAAACCAGATGGTTGCCAATAACCCCCCTATGATACCCCCGTGAAAGGCTAATCCCCCTCTCCAGACAGCCAAAATCTCTGCCGGGTGGAATAGATGATTACTCAGGCCATAAAAAGCGATATGATAAAGACGGGCTCCGACAATCCCGGCTATTACAACATAAAGGGAAAGGTTGACTATGTTCTCCTCCCCTATCCCTTTTCTCCTCGCTTCCCCCCGGGCTAAATAAACGCCGATAATAAAAGCTGCAGCGAGCATTACCCCATAGGAAAAGATGGTAAAAGGTCCTAATCTAAAGAGTACCGGATACATATTTTTCTTGCCTTTCACCTACTTGACCTGCCGCCCTCTTTCAAAACAATTATGCCACACCTTCCCCCAAAAAGCAAGGTTAATCTTAACTACCGGCCACCAAGGCACAAAGGCGCCAAGGTAAACAATGAATCCTGATGATGTTAAAAATAAAAAATTTATGGCTCTTCTGCGTTTTGATACACTAAACTGCCGGTAAAAAAGGGATCGTTGACAACCAGAACATTTGTGTTATCAATAGGTTAGAAACCATTATAATGAGCAAAAAGGTTCCTCCTATCTACCGGTAATCTTATGAGCCCGGTAGAAATGGAATTCAGCAGATTTCTCTACCATAAAGGGCGTATATATAAAGAACTGTAACCATTCACGGGGTAGCGCGTCAACAGTTACCTCCCCCTTTCGTAAAGGGGGATTGAGGGGGATTTGAAATACCATCATGACCCGGGTGCCTGGGAATCCCCCCTAACCCCCCTTTGCAAAAAGGGGGGGCACATGAAGGCCGTGAATGGTTGCCGGAACTTTTCCTTAATAACTGGTGTATCATTTTGCAGAAGAGCCAAAAATATAACCACGGAAACACGAAAGGGGGGAGACACGGAAAGATAAAAAAGTAATAAAATTAATTCTTATTCCGTGCTTCCGTGGTAAGTTTTAAGCCCTTTAAGATTAACAAATAATCGTAACCGTTCACGGAATTCAGGAGTCAGAATTCAGGAGTCAGAAGAAGGAAAGGCAAATAAATCCCGCTCTTTAAATAGAGCCTGTAACTACTCAGGTAGTCAGAATATAGAATTTAGTGTTCAGGATACTGATTTTAAAGTATGTAGGTATTTTATTCTGAATTCTGACTCCTGAATTCTGAATTCCGTGAACGGTTACAAATAATCTTTGTGTTCTTCGTGTCTTTGTGGCTATATCTGAGTAGTTACGGTTAATCTTAATCCAAAAAAATCTTGTTGACGGGAGATGATGAATATGATATACATACATCTTAAGTAACTACCCAGGTTATCAGGTTCACGGTTGGTTGCCTTACCTTCATAATACCGGTTTGTGTTCGTCGTTTTCTAACCTTGAACCGTGAACCCCGGAACTTTGAACCTGAGTAGTTACCATTAAAAATCTTATAAACCTGCGTCCAAAAGGAAATTTTTCTAAGCGGGAGGAAGAGACTTGAAGCCCAGGAATTTCAATTCCTATGCTTGAGGACACAGATTAACAGGCAGAGGACACAGATTATTTCAAAAGAAAATCTGTGTCCTCGGGTTTTTGGAATCTGTGTCCTCAGCCGAACGAAGTGAGGCCTATCTTGACTCAAATTATCGATGAAATCCGGGAAGTGGAAGAGGAAAGCGAGCAACTCGTCCAGGAGGCCCGGAGGGAAGCTAAGCAGATTATTGAAGAGGCTAAAGCTAAAAGTAAAGAGCTATTGGCGGAGGCGGAAAGGGAAGCCAGGGAAGAAACGGCTTCCTTAAGAGAGAAGGCCCTGGAAGAAGCAAGAGAAGAAGTCCGGTCAGTAGATAAGAATACGGTTAAAAAAAGAGAAAACCTAAAAGAGGTAGCCGGTAAGAATTTCCCGGAGGTTGTCTCCTTTATTGTGAGGAGGATACTCGGCTAAATGGGTTTGTGCCGCATGGAAAAGGTCCAGCTCCTGGGCCATAAAGAGTCACGGGAGGGGGTGGTTAAGGAGCTCCAGAGGTCAGGGATAATGCAGATCGCCGACCTCAGGGAGACCTTAAAGGACTCCCCTTATGAGCAATTCCTTCTTCAGGGAGAGTTCAAGGACGAGGATTTAGAGAAAAAACGCCTGGAGTTAGGCTCAGCCCTAAATTACCTGGATAGTTTCCAGAAGCGAAGTCTGGCGGAGTCTCTCTTGCCAGCCCAGGCAAGCTTGAGTCAAAAAGATTTTCTGGATATTCTACGCCATTTTGACTATCAGGAAATTTGCCAAACTTGCCGGAAGCTGGAGGGAGACCTCAAAGAGCTGGAGAGCGAACATCAACGATTGCTGAGGGAGGAAAGAGAGCTTTCTCCCTGGCGGAGCTTGAATATTCCCCTGGAAGAGATAAAGGAAACCAGAGAAACAAAGGTTATTTCCGGGACGGTTCCGGGGCGCCTCTTTGCGGCCCTGAAAGAGAAACTGAAGGAGGCGTCCCCCGAAGTTTCCCTGGAGGTAGTGGAGGAGACAAAAACGGTTAAATATTGCTTCCTTGTTTATCATAAGTCTCACGAGGAAAACATTTCTTCTCTTCTTAAAGAGTTCAATTTTACTTTGTTTTCTCCCCCTCCGCTTAAGGGAAAGCCCGGGGAAATCCTGACGGAGATTTCCCAGCGTCTCTCTCAGATAGAGAAAGAGAGAGAAGTTTTAAGGAGAAAGGGCCGGGAGCTATTAAAAGAGAGAGTAAAATTAGCCGCTGTCTATGATCACTTAACTAATCTCCAAGAGAGAAAACATATTGAAAATTTTTTTGCCGGGACTGAGCAAACTTTTCTTTTAAGCGGTTGGCTCAGGAAGAGAGATTTCCCCAACCTGGAGAAGGTTCTGAGACAAAAATTTCCTCAGGTGGAGCTTGCCCGGATTAAACCCGAAGAAGGCGAGAAACCACCGGTTGATCTGGAAAATAGTAGGTTGGTCCGACCGTTTGAGGTAGTGACTAATCTTTATGGACTTCCTCATCACCGAGAGTTGGACCCCACTCCTTTGCTGGCCCCTTTCTTTGTCCTCTTCTTTGCCATCAGCTTGACTGATGCCGGCTACGGAATTGTTCTCAGTCTTTTGGCCTGCCTGGGCTTGAAGAAGTTAAATCTGGGCGAAGGAGGACGCAAGCTTTTCCGCCTCCTCTTCCTGGGAGGAATTATGACCATTGTTACCGGGCTCCTTACCGGAGGTATCTTCGGCATTGATTTTACCGAGGTATCCCCTTCCTGGGAATGGCTAAAAGAGCTAAGAGCCCGCCTGATGCTCTTTGACCCTTTAGAGGATTTTCTCGTTTTTATGTTGATTACCCTGGGGTTGGGATTTGCTCAGATAATTTTCGGGATTCTGGTAAAAATATATGAGAATATTCGGGAGGGCGATTGGGAAGGCGCCCTGGGAGAACGGTTCCCCTGGCTGTTGCTCCTTCCCGGACTCCTGCTCCTCGGCCTGGTGAAGTCACCCGAGATAATCACCCTGGGATTAGTCGAGGTCTCCCCCTTTCAAGAATTCTGGGGAGGAATAGCCAAAGGGATGATTTTCCTGGGAGCGGGAACGATTTTTTTGGTCTCCGGACGGGGAATAAAAAATATCTTTGCCCGGGTGGGACAAGGGTTCTTCAGCCTCTATCAGGCCATTGGCTATTTTGGCGATGTTCTCTCTTACATTAGACTGTTTGCCCTGGGGCTGGCTACTTTAGCTCTGGCTATGGCTATAAATACTATTGCCGCTACCGTTGCCGATATCCCTTTCCTGGGCCCGCTCGCCTTTTTAATTGTCCCCTTGATACTTATCTTCGGGCATTTGTCGAATTTACTTATTAATGTTCTGAGCGGCTTTATCCACTCCACCCGGCTTCAGTTTGTGGAGTTTTTCACCAAATTCTTTGAAGGAGGAGGCAAGCCATTTAAGCCCTTTAGGGAAGAGAATCGCTATATTAGGGTGATTGATTAAATTAACTACTTAGCCACCAAGGCACAAAGACATACCAGTGTCTCCTGCGGCAGGCAGGTCTGGGATTTGTATTTTCATTCCCCTTTAAATAAAGGGGTGGCAGGCCGAAGGTCTGACGGGGTATTTTAAATCATTCTCTAATCTTAGCGTCCTTCGTGTCTTAGTGTCTTGGTGCCTTTGTGGCTATACTAATAGTAGAAAGAAAAGGAGGAGAAATGGAAGGAATAGTCATAGCAGTTGTAGGGGCAGTCTTAGCGGTAGCTTTAGCCGGGATTGGTTCGGCTATCGGCTGCGGTCTGGCGGGACAGGCCAGCTCCGGGGTAATGAGCGAGGACCCGGAGAAGTTCGGGAAACTCTTAATTCTGGTGGCCCTGCCGGGAACCCAGGGTTTTTATGGACTGGTGATTTCCTTCCTGGCCATTATGAGGTTGGGGCTGATAGGAGGAGAAGAAATAGCCCAGATTACTGTCAGCCAGGGAGGGCTTATCATGCTGGCCTGCTTACCGATAGCTCTAACCAGTCTTTTCTCCGCTATTCATCAGGGAAAAGTATGTGCCGCGGGAGCGCAGATGACCGCCAGACAGCCGGAGGAAGTAGGAAAAGCTATGGTTTTAGCTGTCTTTGTAGAGGTCTATGCTGTTCTCGGCTTCGTGGTCAGCTTCTTGTTGTTGTTTGGAATCCAGATTTAAAGACAAGTATTGCCACAAAGGCACCAAGGACACTAAGATTACTCGTGTTAATTCTAAAAAGCTTAAAACTTACCACTGAAACACGGAAGGACGGAAGCACGGAATAAAGATTAATGGACAAGTTTTTTTAATTCTAAAGGTATTTTTCCGTGTCTCCTAACTTCCGCGCTTCCG
>CAZUTJ010000065.1:0-5918 GCA_964622875.1 uncultured bacterium | reverse complement strand
TATTTATATCCATCTCCTCCAGGCCGGAACTGGAGAAAATCTCCACCAAAGGCATCGAACGATCTTTGACTTCAAGTTCCACTAATCTTTTCTCTAATCTCCCTTCCCGCAATTGCTTCCTTAGCTTCTCCCGCGTCCTTTCCCTTTGAGCTTTCTCTTCTTCGGCATCTAAAGCCACTGCCCCCAACTCCCCCGGGCGGGGAGAGGCCACTAGCGGTGCCGGAGGAAACAGAAGATCGAGCAGTCTTTCTTCAGTCAGCTCTTCGGCCTTACTCTTAACCTCCTCC
Organism: uncultured bacterium; assembly: GCA_964622875.1. Taxonomy (GTDB): domain Bacteria; phylum NPL-UPA2; class NPL-UPA2; order NPL-UPA2; family JAADIA01; genus CAZGXS01. The sequence continues at coordinate 5,631 of CAZUTJ010000065.1, read as the reverse complement.
GCCTTCTCACCTTTCATCATATTAACAGATAAATCAGTGAGATCCCTCACCATAGATTCCACATCCCGACCGACATATCCCACTTCCGTATATTTGGAAGCCTCCACTTTAATGAAAGGGGCCTGAGCTAAGCGAGCCAGGCGGCGGGCAATCTCGGTCTTCCCTACTCCCGTGGGCCCGATCATAATGATGTTCTTGGGGGCTACCTCATCCCGCAATTCGGGAGCAAGCCTCTGCCTCCGCCAGCGATTCCTCAAAGCGATAGCTACCGATTTCTTGGCTTCGTCCTGGCTGATAATATATTTATCCAGCTCTTTAACGATTTCCTTAGGAGTCAAAGTCGCGTTCATAATCCCTCCACTATAATTTGGTCGTTAGTATAAATGCAAATGGAAGCCGTGATCAGGAGAGACTGCTTGACAATCTCCGGCGCGGAAAGTTGAGAATATTTAATTAGGGCTCGGGCGGCTGCCAGGGCATAGGGGCCTCCGGAACCAATAGAGAGTATCCCATCATCCGGCTCGATCACATCTCCATTTCCGGAAACGAGCAGGGAACATTCCTTATCTGCTACCACTAATGAGGCTTCCAACCTTCTTAATATCCTATCCGTCCTCCATTCTTTGGCCAGCTCTACCGCCGCCCGAGAGAGATTATTATTGTACTGCTCCAATTTCCCCTCAAATTTCTCAAACAGAGTAAAGGCATCAGCCGCCGCCCCGGCAAAGCCGGCCAACACCTTTTCCTCGGCCATCCATCTCACCTTATTAGCCTTCCCTTTCATAATAGTTGTCTCCTGGGTAACCTGCCCATCTCCCCCCAGGGCCACTTTTCCTTTATGCCTCACCGAAAGTATCGTCGTCCCATGATACATAATCACTCTCCTTTAATGCCTTTATTAAAAATTAGTAACTACTCAGCCACTAAGGCACAAAGACACTAAGGTAAGCAAGGAGGTTTAGTAACTACTTAGGCTAAAGACCAAAGGCAGAGGGTAAAGGACTGAAGCAGACTAACAACCCTTTAGCCTATCTGCTCTTTAAGTAGTTATAAAAAAGCATAAAACGAATCATTCTCTATCTTAGTGTCTTGGTGTCTTTGTGGCTATAACCTTGAATAGTTACAATCAAAGAACTTTCTCCTCTATTCTGATTAATTTTGTTTTGCTTTTCACTAGAGGAAGGGCATCTATGATCTTAACTGCTTTTTGGGTTTCCTTTTCTAAGGCCTCATCAGTAATTATTATTATCGGCACCATAGTCCCCAATTCCTCGCCTTTTTGAATAACGCTTCTGATGTTGATATTGTTTTTAGCTAAAACAGAGGCTATCTTAGCCAGCACTCCCGGTTTATTAATGGCATTAAAATGAATGTAATACTTAGATCTGACCAAAGACATTTTTTTAAGGGAAAGTTGATCCATTAGCTTCGGTAAGTGCACCCCGGAACCATTAGCTAGATCAATCAAATCAGCCAGAACTGCACTCGCCGCCGGGTTTCCTCCGGCTCCTTCTGCTATCAATCCCCCATTTCCTCTGGCCTCATCAATGATTTCGATACCGTTCTTCACTCCTTTAATTAGCGCCAGGGGCCGGTTTTTTGGTATCAGGCAGGGATGCAGCCGCACCTCCAGAACATTACCCTCCCTCTTAATGATCGCCAGCAATTTGATAGCATACCCCAATTCCCGGGCAAACTGAACATCCTCCAGAGCAATATTCCTTATTCCTTCAATATAAAAATTATCTAATTTTAAATCATAAGCAAACGCCAACCTAACAACCAATATTAATTTATGAGCACTATCCAAACCGTCAATATCTAAAGAGGGGTCTTTTTCTGCATACCCCAACCTCTGCGCCTGCTTCAGGGCCTCAGAAAAAGCCAGATTATTTTCTCCCATTTCAGATAGAACATAGTTAGTGGTTCCGTTAAATATCCCTAAAATACTTTTGATGGTGCCTCCATACTCTAAATGATTGAGCACTTGATGACAACCCGTCATAGCGGCACGGAATCCCAGGCAACGATTATTCCGGTAAGCTTCTTTGAATAAGTCTTTTCCATGTAAAGCTAATAATTGTTTATTACCGGTAACTACATTTTTCTTCCTCTTGAGGGCCTCTTTAATAATTTGGTAGGCCGGCTCAACGCTGCCAATAAGTTCAATTACCGTATCAATTTCCGGATCGTTCAATATCTCTTCTGCTTCCTTAGATAAAGTGCCCCTGAACGCTCTCAAATTTTTTCTCTTTTTGGGGTCTCTTTCAGCAATTCTCTTTAAGTAGAAATTTAATCCGTGTCGTCTTTTTAGTTCATTTTTTCTTTTTTCTAAGAGGTCAAAAACGCTGGCACCCACGGTCCCTAAACCAATAAGTCCCAGAGATAATTTCTTCTCTTTCATTTCCTGCTCCCCTAAAGCAAATAATTCTATCAAAAAATTAACCACAAAGACACTAAGAGCACTAAGATTATTCGTTAATTTTAAAGGGCTTAAAACTTACTACAGAAGGACGGAAGCACGGAATAAAAATTAATAGATAAGTTTTTTCAATTTTAAAGGTATTTTTCCGTGTTTCCTAACTTCCGTGTTTCCGTGGTAAGATCTTTTTTGTCTTTGACATTACCAGAATTCTACCATTTTTCCCTCTTTTGTCAACGAAAAAATCCAGATCTTCCCAGGTTTGTGGTTAGTAGTGACAGTTTAGCAGTTTAACAATTTAGTAGTTTAACAGTTTAACAATATGATTTAGAGGTTTATCTTGACCATAGTTACCGGATGAGGTAAGATAACCAGACCTGCGCCCGTAGCTCAGTTGGATAGAGCGCCGGACTTCGAATCCGTAGGCCGGAGGTTCGAATCCTCCCGGGCGTGCCTACCCTTTACTTCAACCCCAGGGTCTCGTTCAGGCTGCCGGTACGATATCCTTGCAAATCCAGGGCAATGTAGCAATAACCAAGACTTTTAAGATAATCAATAATCTTTTTTCGTCTCTTTACGTCCAGGAAAGCCGGGATATCTTCTTGATCTACTTCTATGCGGGCTAAGCTGCCATGGTGGCGGAGGCGAAGCTGCCGGAAGCCAAGATTCTTCAAAAAAACCTCCGCTTTTTCCACCCTCCTTAACTTCTCTTCAGTAATCCTCTCTCCGTAAGGAAAACGGGAGGCCAAACAAGCAGAGGCCGGTTTATTCTTAGTAGGCAAGCCAAGCTTCCGAGAAAGATAACGAATATCATTTTTATCCAGCTTAGCTTTTAGGAGGGGGCTCTTAATCCCCAGCTCTTTAGCCGCCTCTCGTCCCGGTCGGAAGTCATTCTCGTCGTCAGAGTTGGTAGCATCGGCTACCCATCTTATTCCCTTCTCTCCTGCCAGACTCACCAGTTTAGAGAACAACTCTTTTTTGCAGAAATAACAGCGCCGGGGAGAGTTCCGGGAAAAATCCTCATTATTTAGTTCTTCGGAATCAATGATTAGGTGCTCTATGCCAATTTCACCGGCTAACTGCCCGGCCTCTTTTAATTCCGCCGCCGGATAGCTGGGCGAGCGAGCGGTAACCGCCAGGGCCTCCCTTCCCAGGATATCATAAGCTACTTTCACTAAAAAGGTGCTGTCTACCCCCCCGGAAAAGGCAATAAGGATACTTTGCATCTCCTTCAGTATCTTTTTAAGACTTTTAAGCTTTATTTCCGTTTCTTTCATCTTATTAGATGGAGGATTACCCCCTTCCCCCTCACCCCCGCATCAAGTGCGGGGCAGGCTTTAATCCTCTCCCCACCAGAGAGAGGAAATGTTGTTAGATATCCAGCTTCACTTTCTCTAATTGTTTGAGAACATATTTCCTTAGGGCTTGAGGGCGAGGAAGGTCTCTAGCTATTTTCCCATCTTCGATTAGAGGTTTGAGGAGAGAAGAGAATTTCCCCCGGCAGACACACTCTTTCCTCCTTTCCCTTTGAGGAAGAATGAGGGTTTTAGAGCATCTCCGGCAGCGCAGCACCTGCTTTCCTCCCGACTTCTTTCCCCGTTTAGCTAAAGGCTTCCCTTCTATCTCCACCAGATCCAGGGCAAAATTAATCACCGGGGCATTGCTAATAGAAGTCCCTACCCCATAGGCATCGGCTAAGGAATTTAGTTCCGCTATCTCATATTCATCAATTCCTCCGGTGACGAAGAGTTTAATGTCTTGAAACCCCCTTAAATCCAGCTCCCACCTGACCTCCTCCAGTATTTCTTTCATATTACCTCGTCTCGAGCCGGGGGTATCAAGACGAACGGCAAAGAGTTCCCGGCCCATAGCTTCAGCGATGCGAATAGCCTCAAATTTCTCATCGACGAAAGTATCTACCAGAGCCACTCTCTCCACTTGAGGGGAAATGGTTTCGTGGAAAAGCTTAAAAGCCTTTAGGGAGTCCCCAGCCAAAAGGATGAGAGAGTGGGGCATCGTGCCCACAGGCTCCTCTCCGATAAGTTCGGCGCTCTTAATAACCGCCACTCCATCGCAACCGCCGACAAAGGCGTTCCTTTCTATCATCGGGGCTAAGGCCGGATGCATTCTCCGGGCTCCGAAGCTGATTATCTGCCGGTGGTGGGCGGCTTTCTTACATCGAGCCGCCTTGGTAGCAATCCCGGAGGCCTGACAGAGAAATCCCAGGAGAGAGGTCTCCGCCGTAGCAAAGCGGAGATAGTTTCCTTCCAGGAGAAGAACCGGTTCCCCGGCATGAAAAATAGTTCCTTCCTCCATGGCCAGAACTTTAATTTTCATCCCTTCCAAGAAATAGGAAGCCTCTTCAATACCAGCCAATACGGCCCAGTCCCAATCTAAGGGGAGATGCTGAGCCCTTATCTCGGCTTTAACATATTTATCCATTCCTTTAGCCCGCAGGACCTCCACCGCCCGGGAGAAATAAACATCGCTTACCTTGCCGTCCTTTATTTCCTTTTCACTGGCCACTTGAAGCATATCGCCTTCTCCTTGCCGGTGCACCGGTCACCAGTGCACCAGTCCCCAGCCCAAGCCTACAGCCTAATAGCCTGTCAATTGTGAACCCCGGAACTTTGAACCTGGGTAGTTACGATTATCCAGGATTATACTATACTCAGGGAAAGCGGTCAATTTTTCTATTTTTAGTTTTAGGGAGTAGATGAAAAAGTGACTTTTGAATATTCCCCCACCACGCCTCTGGTTATATGAAGGCTACCAGTATGATTAGAGCAGGTTAGGTGTAGAAGCCGGGATGAGTAGAGCAGGGGCAAGGGTTCGAATGGGTATTATTAGCGGAGGGCGAGGGATTTGAACCCCCAAGGGCTTGCGCCCGGCGGTTTTCAAGACCGCTGCCTTACCGTTAGGTCTAGCCCTCCTTGGCTACTGTGTATCAATGACTTAGGAGAAAGCTATTAAGCCTCCGTTTGCAAATATTAGATGAAACCATTTACTTTCTCTGTTTCCTCTCCCTTAATGGGGGAGGATTAAGGTGGGGGTGAAACTAAAAAAACCTATCCCCCTTACCCTCTCCCGCTACCCTAAAGGGCACAAGCAGGGGGGGAGGAGCATAATATCTTTTAAGGTCGCTACACCACCACCTTTTTCCATTCCTTTCTATGCCCACTTCAGCCCAACTTGGACCAAAAGTTATT
>CAZUTJ010000064.1:0-5977 GCA_964622875.1 uncultured bacterium | reverse complement strand
CCCAATAAATTGGGCAACTACAAAAACGAATTGTAGTTGCTTGATTTATCAAGCTCTTATAACTTTGAAATTCCTAGACATCAAGTATAGATAGAAGATATAAACCACAGAGAGCCCGAAAAAAGAAAAAAACAGGACGCAGATGAACGCAGAATTTTAAGATTAAAAAATTAAAAAAACTTTAACCACAGATTACACAGATTACACAGATTACACAGATTGAATCTTAATTCTTATCTGTGTAAATCTGGTGAAATCTTGTGGTTTATACTTTATGTTTTTATTTTTCAAAAATAATTATTATCTGTATTTATCTGCGGAAATCTGCGTCCAAAAAAGTTTTATGTATTTCTCTGTGCTCTCTGCAGTAAGGAAGCTTTAATTTGAATGATAAATTTGAAGCCTGGGTGGAAATTGAGAACGAATTAGGGTTGCATGCCCGGGCGGCAGCTCTTTTTATTCAACAGGCAGGTAAGTTCCCGTGTCGAATCCGGGTGGAGAAGGATGGTCAGAAAGTGGATGGGAAAAGCATCATGGGAATGATGATGTTAGAAGCTGGGAAGGGCAGTCGTATCCACATAACGGCTGAGGGAGACCAGGCTCAGGCGGCGCTAACAGCTTTAAAGGAATTGACCAGGAGCAAATTTGGGGAGAAACAATAGATGTTAAAGGGAATTGGGGTTTCCCCGGGAGTAACTATTGGCCCGGCTTTTCTTTGGGGCGGAGAGAGATTATCCATTCCTAAAAGAGAGATTTCCCCGGGGGGGGTGGCCGAGGAGCTGGCTCGCTTTGGCCGGGCCCTGGCCCAGGTAACAGAAGAGATAATTCAGGTAAGGAAGAAGGTGGCCCAGGAAATAAATGAAGAACATGCCCACATCCTTGATGCTCACCTTTTGATATTGGAGGATGTTCTCCTCATCGAGAAGACTATTCGCCGGGTAGAGAAGGAAAGGTTAAATGTGGAATATGTATTCTCCGATGTCCTGGAACAGTTAGCCCGGAGGTTTGAGGTCGTGGATGACGAATACCTGAGGGAGAGGGCTAGCGATGTCCGGGGCATAGGGAGGAGGGTGTTGCGCAATCTCCTGGGTCGGAAGAGAAAAAGCCTGTCTGATTTAAAGGAGGAAGTCATCGTGGTAGCCTATGACCTCTCTCCCTCGGACACGGCCTTAATGCATAAAGAGAGAGTGATGGGATTTGTCACTGATGTGGGGGGAAAAACTTCCCACACGGCGATTATGGCCCGGGCCCTGGAGATTCCCGCTGTTGTCGGCTTAAAAGATATAACTACCCAGGTTAATCCAGGCGATCGGTTAATCATTGATGGAACTAACGGAGCAGTTATCATTAACCCCGATGAAGAGATCCTCAATCGTTATCAGCAGGAAAAGATTGAGATAGAAGTCTTTGAGAGGGAGTTAGAGGAACTTAAGGATTTACCGGCGGAGACTCTGGATGGTCACCAGGTGGAATTGGCCGCTAATTTAGAGATCTCGGAAGAGATACCCTCCCTCTTAGCTCATGGGGCGGCCGGGGTGGGACTCTATAGAACGGAATTTTTCTATCTTAATCGGGCCGACCTTCCCACCGAAGAAGAGCATTACCAGGCCTATAGAGCGGTAGCCGAGCAGGTGTCTCCTCATGCGGTTATCATTCGCACCCTGGATTTAGGAGGAGATAAGTTTATTTCTCCGCTGGAGATTCCTCGGGAGATGAACCCCTTTATGGGCTGGCGGGCTATTCGTTTCTGTCTGGAACGTCCGGATATTTTCAAGGTGCAGTTAAGGGCCATATTGCGAGCCAGTGCCTACGGGAATCTGAAGATAATGTATCCGATGATTTCCGGGATAGAAGAGTTAAAGAGAGCCAACCAGGTGCTGGAGGAAGTGAGAGAAGAATTCCAGGAGAAAGGAGTTCCTTTCCATGAGGATTTGGAGGTGGGAGCGATGATTGAGACACCCTCCGCGGCTATGACGGCTGATATCCTGGCCCGGGAGGCCGATTTCTTCAGCATCGGCACCAACGACCTTATTCAGTATTCCCTGGCTGTGGATCGTATCAACGAGAAGATAGCTTATCTCTATGAGCCTGCTCATCCGGCGGTGTTGCGTCTCATAAAGAGTGTTGTTGAGGCCGGGCACCGACAGGGAATCTGGGTAGGAATATGCGGAGAGATGGTGGCCGAACCGGCCATGGCCCTTATTCTCCTGGGAATGGGCCTGGATGAGTTCAGTATGAGTGCCGTAGCTTTGCCGGAGATCAAGAGGGTAATCAGAGCCGTTACCCTGAAAAGGGCCCGGAAATTAGTTAAGCAGGTTCTGGCCCTGTCCACGGCTGAGGAGGTGGAAGAATACGCCCGAAAAGAGCTATTAGAAATGGCTCTTGAGGTAATCAAGCGGCCGGGAAGTAAATAGAGATTTCTAAAAAATCCGGAAATCTCTTGATTACACAGATTAACAGGCAGATTACACAGATTAATAATTTTACCTGAACCCTTTACCAGGCAAAAGGAGACATATTTTATGGAAAATATTGATAATGCCGAGGTAATTACCAAATTTGATAAGTCGGATATGCTTTCTATCATTCGGCGTTTCCCTCAACAATGGAAGGAAGCTGCGGCTCTGGGGCGAGAGTTTCATCCCCCGGCCGACTATGGAAAATTGGATAAGATAGTAGTCACGGGATTGGGAGGATCGGCTATGGGAGGGGATATCCTTGGTTCTTATTTAAGTGAAGAGGCGAAGATCCCTATCTTTGTCAATCGTTGTTACACCCTTCCCGGCTTTGTTGATGAGAATACTCTTCTTCTCGTAGTTAGCTATTCGGGAAATACGGAGGAGACTATCAGTGCTTATCATCAAGGAGTAAAGCTTTCTGCTAAAGTGGTCATTGTTACCAGTGGGGGAAAATTAGGGGAGTTGGGTAAGGCGCAAGGAGTCCCCCTGGCAATCGTTCCCCCGGGGATGCCTCCGCGCACGGCCCTGGGCTATCTTTTCCTGCCCCTCCTGGTTATTTTGGAGAAGTTGGGATTGATCGGGGCAAAAGGAGAGGATATTGAGGAGACGGCTTTTCTCTTAGAGGAATTAAGCCGAAGATGGGCTCCTTCCTCCTCTCAGAATCAGCCCCGGGACTTAGCCCGGAAATTATTTGGCAAGCTTCCCTTGATTTATGGTTCCGAACTTCTGAAGGCGGCTTGCCTCCGCTGGAAGACTCAGATCAATGAGAATAGCAAGAGCTTAGCTTACTCGGTTGTTTTTCCGGAACTGAACCACAACGAAATTATTGGCTGGGAAGGGACAGAAGAGTTAAGGCAGAGCCTAATGATTGTCATTCTTAGAGATGAAGGGGAGCCGGAGAGAATTAAAAAGAGAATAGAAATTACCAAATCCGTTCTGGGTGAGCGGCCCGGGGGGATTGAGGAGGTCCGGTCGGAAGGAAAATCACTCCTGGCCCGGCTTTTTTCCCTTATTTATTTAGGAGATTGGCTCAGTTTTTATTTAGGTATTCTTTATGGTGTAGATCCCACTCCGGTAGAATCTATTGAGTCATTAAAAAGGAAGTTAGCCGAACAATGAAAGCTCTCATTTTAGCGGCGGGATATGGAACCCGGCTTTATCCCCTAACCGAAGATAAACCGAAGCCTCTTCTCCCGGTAGCCGGTCGGCCGATGATAGAACATATTTTGGAAAAAATAGAGGCTATTGAGGAGTTGGATAAGATCTATGTAGTCACCAATGAAAAATTCGCCGGCCACTTTCGTCATTGGAGGGATACTTATCTGAGCCGAAAGGAAATAAAAATCATTAACGATGCTACTACCTCCGATGAGAATAAACGGGGAGCCATCGGAGATATGCAGTTAGTTATTGAAGAAGAAGAAATAAACGATGATCTTTTAGTGGTGGCTGCGGATAATCTTTTCCAATTCCATCTCGGGGATTTTCTGAGCTTTTTCCAGGAAAAAGGAGCCGCAGTGGGTCTTTATGATTTTCGAGACCGGGAGGCGGTAAAGCGGTATAGTATAGTGGAGATTGATGAGAATAAAAAAATTCTCAGCTTTCAGGAGAAGCCTTCTCAGCCCCGAACAACGCTTATCGCTATCTGCCTTTATCTTTTCCCCCGGGAAAAGCTAAGCCTCATTTCCCAATATTTGCAAGAAGGGAATAACCCCGATGCTCCCGGATTTTATATCGCCTGGCTTCATCAGCGAGAGCCGGTTTACGGCTTTGTCTTTGAGGGGAAATGGTATGACATCGGAGATCTTCAATGTTATGAAGAAGCTAATAGGGAATATAGCAGAGTAACCCGTAACTCGTAACCAGGGTACCGTTCAATAAAAAATAAGAACCGCGGATTAAGCGGATTAGGCAGATTATTTTAAAGTAATGATTAAAAAATAAAAGATATTTACCACGAAGAACACGAAGTAAATTTTGATAAAAAGAAAATGGGATAAAAAAATATCCAGAAACTTTGTTTATTTATAGTATTCTTCGTGAGCTTCGTGGTAAAAAGCTCTTGTTATTAAATCCGTCTAATCCGCTAAATCCGCGGTTTAAGTTGAGCGGTACAGTAACCGGTGAAAAGGAGAAAAAATGAGTAGAAGTTATTTGTATACTTCGGAATCAGTAGCTGAGGGGCATCCGGATAAGATTGCCGATCAGATATCTGATGCTATTCTTGATGCTGTTATGGAAAAAGATGCTCAGGGAAGAGTAGCTTGCGAGGCTCTTGTGACTACCGGCCTGGCTTTCGTAGCCGGGGAAATTACCACTGATTGCTATGTGGATATTCCCTCCATCGTCCGGGAGACCATCCGGCAAATAGGTTACAATAAACCGGAAAACGGCTTTGATCATCAGACTTGTGGAGTAATGACAGCCATTCAGGAGCAGTCCCCGGACATTGCCTTGGGGGTAGATACAGGAGGAGCCGGGGACCAGGGAATGATGTTTGGCTACGCCACCACCGAGACCCCGGAGCTGATGCCTCTGCCGATTATGTTGGCCCACAAGTTGGTGAGGAGGCTGGCTCAGGTGAGAAAAGAAAATATACTTAATTACTTACGTCCCGATGGCAAATCTCAGGTTACCGTGGAATACGATAAAGGAGAGCCGGTGCGGGTAAGGACAGCGGTCGTCTCGGCCCATCACAATCCCGGGGTGAAGATAGAAAAGATTCGGGAAGATATAAAACGGGAAGTTATTGACCCGGTATTGCCGGCGGAGTTTATAGGGAATGAGACTAAGTTCTTTATCAATCCCACGGGAAGGTTTGAGGTGGGAGGACCGCAGGGAGATACCGGGCTAACGGGAAGGAAGATAATCGCTGATACCTACGGAGGAGTGGGGAGTCACGGAGGAGGATGTTTCTCCGGTAAAGACCCTACCAAAGTGGACCGTTCCGGCTCCTATATGGCCCGTTATTTGGCCAAGAATATTGTCGCTTCGGGCCTGGCTAACCAATGCGAGATTCAGATCGCCTACGCCATCGGAGTAGCGGAACCGATTTCTCTGTTAGTAAATACTCAGGGAACGGGAAATATCCCCGAGGAAAAAATAGTAGTATTAGTCAGGAAAAATTTTGATCTTACCCCCCGAGGAATTATAGAATATTTGGACCTGCGTCGTCCCATCTACAAAAAAACCGCCGTTTACGGACACTTCGGACGCGAGGAGGAAGGATTTGCCTGGGAGAAGACGAATAAAGCAGAATTGCTCAGGAAAGAGGCCGGAATATAAAAGAAGTTGGTAGCTGTTCACGGCTTGAAATTGGAAATTAGAAATTGGAAATTAGGAAAAATTGAATGCGTTCATCAACAGTACAAAAACATGAAGGCCAAGTTTCCAATTTCAACGTTCCGTGAATGGTTACAAAAAAACTTACCACTTACGACTTACAACTTATTAGAGGAATCGTTATATGGACTACGACATTAAGGATATCAAGTTAGCTAAGGCTGGTAAACTTCGTA
>CAZUTJ010000063.1:0-6036 GCA_964622875.1 uncultured bacterium | reverse complement strand
TCAGGTTGTGATAGCCAAAGGAGGTTCCTCGCTCGGTAAGGAGGATATTCTCATTGCCAGTGCTTTTTATCTTCTCTACTATATTCCCCATATCATCGGGAGCTAAAAACTGTCCCTTCTTCACATTCACCGCCCTTCCCGTGCGGCCGATCTTGAGAAGAAGATCGGTCTGGCGGGAAAGAAAAGCCGGAACCTGAATTATATCCAACACCTGAGCGGCCTTCTCCACTTCCTCCTGACAGTGGACATCGGAGACAACCGCCACTCCTAGCTCCTCCTTCACCCGGCTAAGAATTTTAAGTCCGCACCTTAAACCGGGACCGCGAAACGAGCTCAGCGAGGTCCGATTTGCCTTATCGTAGGAGGATTTAAAAATAAATGGCATGCTCACAGCCTCAGTTATCCTCTTTATTTCCCAAGCCGTTTCCAGGCAAATCTGCTCGCTCTCGATGACACAGGGTCCGGCAATGAGAACAAGGGGATGTTCATCTCCTATAAATATATTACCAACTTTTACTATTTTGTTCACGATTTGCTACCCACCTATATTAAATCCAAATGACAAATGTCAAAATCCAAATAAATCTCTTAAATCCAAAATCCAAATGTCAAAATCCAAATAAATTCCCTAAATCCAAATGTCAAAAAAAACCAGTTAATGGTGTGTCCTATGTGGTTATAAGATTTTTTATTTGTCATTTGGGTTTTATCATTTATTTATCATTTATTCGTCATTTGAAATTTATTTGTCATTTGAAATTTGTCATTTGGATTTTGCTTTTTAATCCACTTAGCTGCTTCCAATATATCCCTGGCGATAAACTCTACCGGCAGACCACTTCCGGCGAGCGCTGCCTGCGTTTCTTTCCCTTTGCCGGTGAGGACTAATATAGATTTACATCCTACCCGCTGGCCCATCTCCAGATCGCTCTGAGCATCCCCGATAAAATATGACTTTCCCCGATCTATCCGGAACTTGTCCGCAATATCCAGAACCATTTTAGGCCTGGGCTTGCGGCAGGGACAATCCTCATCCGGATGATGAGGACAGTAATAGATACCATCAAGGGGAAGAATCTTCTTGATCTGAGCATGAATTCGTTTCAGGTCCTCCACGGTAAAAAAACCCCGGGCCAGCCCGGATTGGTTAGTAACTATAAATATTAAGAAACCCTCCCTCTTCAATAAATCAACCGCTTCCACTGCCCCGGGTACAATCTTTAGATTCCGGACATCACCTAAGTAATTCTTATCCTCATTTATCGTCCCGTCTCTATCGAGAAAGACAGCCTGTCTCTGCCTAACAGCACTTTCCACTCTTCACCTTCAACTCTCACTTAGAATCCTTAGTAATTCTTCCCGGGACACAAGAGCGGTCCCGGCTTTGCCCACGACGATACCGGCCGCCATATTGGACAGATAAGCGGCTTCTTTTAAGCTGGCTCCCACGGATAGAGCTAAAGACAAAGTAGCTACTACGGTATCTCCCGCTCCGGAGACATCGTAAACCTCCCGGGCCAGCGTGGGAATATGGGCGACCTCATCTTCCCTCTGAAAAAGGCACATGCCCTCCTCTCCTAAGGTAATGAGCACCCCCTGACAATTAAGATTCGCCAAAAATGTCTTCCCTCCCTCTTGCAAACTTTCTTCATCGTCTATCCTCTTTCCCAAAGCTACCTCCGCCTCATGGCGATTAGGGGTAATGATATCCGCCCCCTCATAAAGAGAAAATGTCCCCACCCGGGGGTCAACGATAATCGTTTTTCCTCTTAGTCCGCCGAGCGCCTGGATAAGTTCCCTGGTTACCACTCCTTTTCCATAATCTTCAATGACGATAAGATTGATCCCATCCGTTAATTCCCGGCAGTAGGTTATAACCTTCTCTAAAGTGGAATTTTCCAGGGGTTCCTTCTTCTCCCGGTCCACCCGCACTACCTGCTGATGGTGAGCGATAATACGCGTCTTGAGAGTAGTCGGCCGGCCCTTATCAACTATCAATCCTCTCGTATCTATGCCCCGCCGGAACAACTCTTCCTTAAGGATATTTCCTATCCGATCGGCGCCAATAACCCCACCCAAGAAAGTCTTTCCTCCCAAGCTTTGAACATTATTACTTACATTGGCTGCCCCCCCGGGCATAAAGGATTCCTTAACTACCTCAACTACCGGAATGGGAGCTTCCGGGGAAATACGAGAGACATTTCCCCGGACAAATTCGTCCAGAATAAGGTCCCCCACTACCAACACCTTTCCCTGAGGAAAGCGGGAAATTATCTCCTTCAGCTTGTGCTTATCTACATTTTTCATTAGCTACCAAGAAAATTAACCACAGAGAAAATAATTAAAAACTTTTTGGGACGCAGATTTCCGCAGATAAATACAGATATAACTATTTTTGAAAAATAAAAATATAAAGTATAAACCGCAAGATTACACCAGGTTTACACAGATAAGAATTAGGCTTAATCTTTTTGTTTTCTTTTAATTCTTAAAATTTAATCTGGTGATAATCTGGGTCCTCTGTGGCTATAAAGTTTTTCTGTAGTTAAAGTTTCCTTAATTTTTTCAATCCTTTAAATCGGTATTTATCTGCGTCCTATATGATTTGATTTTCGTATTTTCTCCAAAAGTCTTTTCGTGGAATGTCCTTTACTCAAGGGAATGGTAACTACCTCTCCCCCGCTTGCCTCCACCGTTTCCCGCCCCACAATCTCTTCTTTTTGGTAATCTCCTCCCTTAATTAGAATATCGGGCCTTAAAAGAGCTATAATCCCGGCTGGCGTCTCTTCAGGAAATATAACCACATAATCCACGCTGGCCAAAGCAGAGATAATCTCAGCTCTTTCTTCCTCCGGGATGAGCGGTCTTTCTTCCCCTTTTAACTTTCTCATTGACCGGTCGCTATTCACGGCCACGACAAGCAAGTCCCCTCTCCCCTTAGCCTCCCGTAGATAGCGAACATGCCCGACATGAATCAAATCGAAACAGCCATTGGTGAAGACAATCTTCTTCCCGGTCGCTCTCTCCTTTTCTACAATCTTCTTCAGTTCGCCGAGAGATACAACTTTACCCATATCTCTACCTTAAAAAACTAACCACAGAGAATACAGAGAAAATGCTTAAAAACTTTTTTGGACGCAGATTTTCGCAGATAAATACAGATATAATTATTTTTGAAAAATAAAAACATTTAAAGTATAAACCACAAGATTTCACCGGATTTGCACAGATAAGAATTAAAACTTAATCTTTTTGTTTTCTTTAATTCTTAAAATTTAATCTGGTGATAATCTGGGTAATCTGTGGTTAAAGTTTTTTTAATTTTTTAATCCTGAAATTCTGCGTTTACCCCGTTTAGAAGCAAATCTCTAACGGGGTGAATCTGCGTCCTGTTTTTTTCTTTCTCTGTGCCTCCGTGCCTCTGTGGTAAATATTTTTTCAATCCTTTCCACCCAGTTTTTCTTCCACTAACTGACAGATAAGGTGCCCGACGGTGATATGGGCTTCCTGGATGCGCGGGGTATCCGGGGAAGGAACAATAAGAGTCAGGTCAACCACCTCGCCCAACTTTCCTCCCTCCCCTCCCGTCAATCCGATGGTGAAAATCCCCCTGTCTCTGGCCGCTAAGATTCCCTCAATAACATTGGCGGCTCTTCCGCTGGTGCTTATGCCAATGGCTATATCCTCCGGTTTTCCCAGAGCCTCCACCTGCCGGGCAAAGATCTGAGCGAAAGAGTAGTCGTTGCCAACCGAGGTCAGGATGGAGGTATTGGTGGAGAGAGCCAGAGCCGGAAGTCCTTTTCTCTCTAACTTAAACCTCCCTACCAGTTCGGCGGCTAAGTGCTGGGCATCGGCGGCGCTCCCTCCATTTCCAAAGAGGATTACCTTACCGCCACCTTTCAGGGCCTTAACGATCGCCTCCACTATTTCAACAATTACCTCTACCTGACTCTTCAGGATATCCTCTTTGACCCGAATGCTCTCTCTTAATCCGGCAATTATCTTATCTTTCATTCATCGCTTCCAGATGGCAACAAGAAAACTTAACCACAGAGAACACAGAAAAACACTTAAAAACTTTTTTGGACGCAGATTTCCGCAGATAAATACAGATATAACTATTTTTGAAAAATAAAAATATAAAGTATAAACCACGAGATTTCACTAGATTTGCCCAGATAAGAATTAAAACTTAAACTTTTTGTTTTCTTTTAATTCTTAAAATTTAATCTGGTGATAATCTGGGTAATCTGTGGTTATAGGTTTTTTTTAATTTTTTAATCCTAAAATTCTGCATTTATCTGCGTCCTGTTTTTTCTTACTCTGTGCCCTCTGTGGTTTATGCTTTTTTAGATTCAATTTTAGAGGACAAGTCTCTACTTTTGTTAAATCCAGGGGTCTATATTTCTGCATCACCTTATTCTCCCAACTCCTTGCCAGAGAAAAAGGAACATTCACCGCTAACATTTTTTTCCACTGCCTATTGGCTTTTCTGTCAAAAGTGTACTTTAAGTGCAAGTTCACAAATTTTAAATAATCATCCATAGAAAGCCACTTTGCCTCAGGCAGAGATTCCCGAATAATGGGCAGATTAAGTTTTTTCATTACCTGGACTCTACATCCTTTCCAATATCTTGTGATAGATTGGTTCTGTTCCATATTTCAAGCACAGTTCTCGAAATTTTTTACTCTTAAAATCTACCTTGTTAATCCTAATCAGATCGATAATGTCCGGCAAATCTTTACTTTCGCGAATTTTGGGATTGTATTTAAGCGAATGTAATTTCAGCGCCATCAAATTATTAAGCGAAGGAACAATAAATTCTTGTCCGGCAATACCAATCCTTTGGCCATTTTCAATAATCCCGGCAAGGGTTTCTTTATCCACAAACATAAAGTCGATATCCATTAAATAAGCCCTGTTACTGCTTTTAAGCCGGGTAAATACCTTTTGGCTATAATCCAGCTTGTAACCGGCCTTTTCTAATAAACCTAATATTTTTTCAAAATCCTCTTTGGTGATTAAAAAATCGACATCGGCTGTTTGGCGGGTGACTTTGTAATAATTAACGGCAAACCCCCCAATTAAAACACAACCTACACTTACTCTTTTAGATAAATCCGACATGAGGTGAAAGATAGTTGGATACTTCATTGCTCTCCTAATTCTTTATCCACAAGCACCATCATCAACGAGCCGAAACCCACCTCGGCCTTGATGTGAACAGGAAGTCTTCTCTCATCATCGGTAAGCCAGATATAGATATCCCCTCTCTCCTCCAGGACACCTCCCATCTTTACCCTTTTCAAGATGGGCCTAACCACAATCGTTTCCAGCCTCTTCCGGCCCAGTCTCTCTTTTCTCAGGACTTCCACCTCTATCCGGTAATTTCTCCGGCCGGTACTGACATCTATGAAGAAAGATTCTCCTACTTTTAGGTTCTGCCGGCGCAGATAGTAGAAGGCTGAGAGGGCATCCTGCACCTGCGGGGGCACCGGGGTAGAGACCCCGGGCAGACCGGCTTCCTCTTCCTCGGCATCAAAAGTGAGAGCCAGGTTTTTATCCCGGTCAAACAAGGTAACCTGCCGACGGCGATAGTCCTCCTCCTCCCGATGCTCCTCAAAACGGCGGGGGAGAAAGGTCTCTGTATCTATTAAGGACTCCACCCGGTTCCTTATCCGATAGAAAAAAGAGAATAGAGGCGAAGAGCGGGCCGTAGCCACCAAACGATAAACCTCATAACCTTCCCAGGAAATCATTTCCTCCACTTCCAGAACGATTGTCCCCGCCGGCAGAGCAAGATAAATCACCCGAAAGGTCAATTTCTCTCCGGGAGAGAAAGGAATCCGGGATAGATTCTCCTTGCTCTCCCCGGCCCCCCTTATTACCCCGCCCCCGAGAAGAGCCAGCAGCAGAACAAGAACGAAATTCTTCCCCGCCTTAGATATTTTTATCTGCCCTCTGTTCCCTGGCCACCAGATTATTGGCCCGGAGAAGGGAATCAAAAGTGCCCGCATCCGTCCACCAACCCTCAA
>CAZUTJ010000062.1:0-6042 GCA_964622875.1 uncultured bacterium | reverse complement strand
CAGGAACATCTGAGCCGAATAAGATTCTCTCTGCCCCTAACTTTTTTACCGCATATTCCATTATTTCTGAGAAAGGTTGTGAACCGGAGGTATCAACATAGACATTAGGGAATGGTTGAATATCAAGAATCCCTCGGGAGCCGGCAGCGGTCAGGTGGGCCATGATGATCTTTGTCCCGGGGAATCTGGAGGCAAGATCAGCAATATCCGAGGGGTCGGACTGATAACCCCCACCCTTCTGTTTTCTGCCGATTATAGAGGTATCCCAGGAATGCTGCAAAACAACCACATCAAGCTCCTCGGCTTTTTTCATAATCGGGTCCAACCTTTTATCCCGGGCATTTACCGCTATCTCAATTTCTCCCATTCCCTTAAATTTCTCCCTGATAAGGCAACGCTCCATCTCAGCGAATATAAACTTTTTCCTATGCCTGGGATTAAGGAAGCAAAAACCGATTAAGATTTTTGGCCATTTTCTCACTAATTTTATGGTTAGATTGTTAATTTTTTTAATTTCCTCTTCAGTGGGATTATGTCCAAAACGAAGAACATCACCCAAAAGGCAGAGTTTGTTAATATGGAACCTCTTAGCCAACCGGATAATCTCTTCCATCGTCTTGAAAGGCCGGCTATTTAAGCAAGGATGAATATGAATATCAATAATATTTTTCATTGTTAAAAGTTCCGTAGCCGTTCACGAAACGTTGAAATTAGAAACTGGAAATTTGGCTTTCATACTTTTATACTGTTAATGAACGCATTCAATTCTCCTTAATTTCTAATTTCCAATTTCAAGCCGTGAACGGTTACAAAATTTCCTCCTTATCCACTTATTCATTTTGCTTAAGCCCTGAGGCGGCAGCTTTATCCAGGAAAAAGAAAGCCTGGGGATGTTCTCTGAGTATGGAAGCCGGACGCTCTGGTGAAATTTCTCCTTCCAGGCAGTCTTTGACTGCCTTAGCCTTCCTCTGCTCGGGAACAGTGCAGATGATAACCTCGGATTTCATAATTTGCCTTATGGACATAGAGATTGCCTTTTGGGGCACCTCCTCTAAGGTGCCAAACCATCCCTCCCCCATCTGCTGCCGGCGGCAAGCATTATCAAGCTGAACAACAATATAAGATTTTTCAGTAACAAAATCTGCCGGAGGGTCATTAAAAGCCAGGTGGCCATTCTCTCCTATCCCCACAAAGGCGATATCTATAGCTTGATTAACTAATATCGTATTCAACCGTCTGCACTCCCTTTCCGGATCAGGAGAATCTCCCGCAATTAAATGAATCACCCCTGGATGCGCTTTATCAATTAACCTCTCCCTTAAATAGCGACGAAAGCTGGCTGGATGAGATGCAGATATACCCACATATTCATCGAGATGAAACATCGTTGTCTTTGACCAATCAATAGAGGAATCTCCGGTCAAGGCTTCAAGAAACTCAAATTGGGACGCTCCCGTAGCCGCAATGAAAGCTGCTTTACCTTTAGTCGTTATAGCCGCATTCAAAATCTCCTTTGCCTTTTGGGCAGCGGATTTACCCATTTCTTCTTTTGTTTCCAATATTCGTATTTCCATCTTTCTTTCCTCCTAGGTTATGGTGACTGCCACTCGGTGTAGAAGATACCTTAAGAAGGTGCTTATCAACGCGGATTACCATCCGAACTAAAAGAATTTCCGCTTCCTTTACCGCTGAAGAGTCAATTTCCAAGCCGGGAAGAAGGGTAACCTCCCCCTACCCCCGAAAAGCTTCCTCCACAAAAGGGATATTTTTATCAGCCACCATCTTCATTTTCTTAACCGATAGAGCATTTCACCGGCCTGAGGCACCAGAAGGATTCCCTCCTCTTCTTTATCTTCCCAGTTCCGAGGGTTAATCTCTTGCGGGTGACGATAACCGAGGTTGATTCTCCGGCAACGTCCCTCCGGGATAGCAGTAGAGAGGATTACATCTATTCTTGGCCTTTCCCGGCCATTTTCGTAAGTCCCTATTCCCTTGACATGAGTGGAATGGGCCATTACCCCGCGCGGTATATCTTTAAATTTATCCATCTGTTTGAGAAAATAGTCCCGCACATGATAACCGATACGGTCGAGAATCTCGCCATGGGTGTAGGAGACTTCAGTAATGTGAGGGGCATAGATTATAAGCTCTCCCCCCTCGGCGACGACCGGCTCTAATTTATACATACACTTTCCCCCCGTCCAGAGGTCGTCATACATCAGCGGGGCCAGGGAGAGAACCTTCTCATAAGGCTTTTCTTTGTAAATTATATGCACCTCGGCCGAAAAGTCAGCCGCCCGGCTATAAGCCTCTTCGGGAGAGCCGATAAAAAGGCCCTGGAGCCCCCGGGAGGTAACCGCCAGGCTAAAACAAATCCGGGGAATTTCTATCATCGAGGCCGCCTTATCCACAATAGCTCTTACCGGGGTGAATTTAGTCCCGTTAATGACGGGATTAGTTATTGCTGCTCCCAGCCAGTGAAAGAAGTTGAGGACCTCCGGGCCGGAAATGCCCGGGAAAAAATACTTATTTCCTCCCGAGAATCCCACCACTTCGTGGGGAAGGGTAGGACCGATGATGATGAGATAATCGTATTCAAAAATAAGCTTGTTCACCGTAACCCTAATCTCTTCCCGGAATAGCCCTCCGGAGATTTTCTCAATTTCCTCCGGATTAATCTTTCCTATCTCCTGAAGTTGGTTAGGGTCATCCCAGCGATGATTGAAGACTCGATGTTTTCTGCGCCTTTCAATATCCCGGCCCAATAGACGGTCAATTTCTTCCTCGCTCAGGGGAGGGTGGGTGCCCAGGGCAATTAAGAAATCCAGGGATTTTGCCCTCTGTCCGAGGAGATGGCCAAGAAGCCGGAAGAAAAAGGGCAGGGGGGCAGTACGGGTGCTATCCGGAATTATAGCCAGGACCTTCTTACCTTCCAGCTTTATTCCGGATAGGGCCTCTTCAGAAATTTCTCTTACTTCTTCCTCGGAAAGAGGAACGGCTCTATTAATTTTACTCTTAATCATAAGGAGAAATCCAAAGTGGAACAAAACAAAACGCTCTCGCCTTCGGCGAAGGTACAAAAAAGAGAAGCCACTATGGTAATTATAGCAGAAAGCCTGTTTGGATGGCAAGAAATAAATGCAAGAGTGGCATCCTCTCCACCGCAAGTGGTGGGGCTTCCAACGGGGAAAAGCGTTAGCAGGCTCTGCTCCCCAACAACCTCTGAGGGCGATATGGAATTCCGTAATAGCCGGGATAATCTATGAACATATGAGCATAGAGTCATTGAGACGGGAATTGAAGAGGAACAGGAAATTGAGGCAGGTACGGGGATCCGAGACGGGCCACAAAATTTTTGCTTGCCTTCGCCAGGGAATGATGCTAATATTAGCTCACAGCGGTTGGGCATGGCAAAAAAATCAAAAAATTCTTGACTTCTGATGGCTCAATAAGGTACGATGGGGTTTGAAGTAATCTGTGCAATCTGCCTGTTAATCTGTGTAATCAAGTATAGGAATTTCAATTCCTATACTTTAAAGAATATGCCGCTAGATTAAAGGGGACATAAAAAAATGGAAAAAAATACGAACCATGTGGATTCAGAAAAAGAAAAAGCAAAGCTCATCTTTAAGCAAGCTAAAAGCGACTGCCTGGAAAGACAAGCTCAAGCTCTGGATAACCTCACTTGCTTTACCCATCCTTCAAATTTCAAAAACCGCCTGGAACTTTTTCAAAAAGAAATAACCTCACAACTCCCTAATTGCAGTAAGGCGGAAAGAAAAAGACTAATCGCTACTTTAATCTGGTTGGCAATTTCTCTTGATGATTCCTGGGAGCTGAAACTAAACCTGCAGAATGAAGAGCGATATGGGAAAGAGATGCTTAGTAAGGATGAGCTAAAACAAGGGTTGGAAAAATTTCTCAATTTTTTGGATGAGTTGGAGTCCCAGGATAAACTCCTGGCAGAAGAGGTCCTTTTGGCAGAAAAACAAAGACTTTCCCGGATAATGTCAAAGAAGGGGCTGGGGCTACTCTCGGCCCGGGCAAAAGAGGCAAATACAAGTTCCCTGAGAGGCTGGGTAAGATACTGGTCGGAATTTGGAAAAAACTGTCACCTGAGAAAATTTAGAGAAAATGTAGGTGGGTTCGTCGGAGTGGATTACGGGCTGGGAGTAAGAGAATCAAGAATTCTCTGGGGAGCTGATTTGGTGATGATGAATCCCACCCTGGCCCGGTTGGCCTTAGCTGAAGATGATGAGCTGAAGGCCAGGAAGGAAAAATTAATTAAAGAGTATGGACATAAGTACGCAAAAGAACGACTTGTCCGAGAGGCCACAAAGATAGCTGGACTACGAGCCAGGTTAGCCTCAAGAGCAGTATTCCTTCTCCAGGGAAGGGGCAAAGTCAGTTTCCAGGTAAATCCCAGAACCTACAATCAGCCGGAGAAGTTAGAAGAAGATATTCGTAGCCTCTATCAGGAATTCTGCCAGGAAGCATTAGTGTATGACGGTAACCTTTTTCTAAATGAGACGATGAGCCCGGAAGAAATAGAGAAAAGGAAAGGCTATTCTCATGTTTTTTTTAAGGTTGATGGTTCGAGTAGAACTGTTTATGGAAAAATTGAAGAGGTAATGTTAAAGCAGGTTAGAGCCAGAAGGATTGATTTAGCTGAGGATGATAGTGGTGGAGTTTTGGAGCAAGTGCTGGCTGATGGGATGAACTGCAATGTCACGGTGGCTGGCTTTATCACTGATGGTCTCTGGTCGTTTTTCTGCCAGATTAGAGGGCATGCCCGGGCCAGAAAAAAAGGCCTCCCTTTATCTCATTCGATTATCACTAAAATGGGCGGAAGGGTAGAGGGAGCAATAAGATGGTTAGCTTTGCAAAAGTTGGCTGAAATTTCCCAAGAGAAAGCAGCAATTGAGAGAGTAGATTACGGAAAAAATGGAGCTTTAGACGATGAGAACTTAAGAAATTTAGCCAGGAAAGCCGGCCTTGTCCTGGCTGAAGAAATTGGTCCCCGGGACTATCCCCAATATAGAGGCAAGATATTTCCTCAAGACCTGGCTATCTGCACCATTGCGGAAGCGATTTCCAGGCGCTCCCACGAGATTATGACCCAACTTAAAAAACATCTTTTACTCAAGCAGCAAGGGGTGGAGGAGGAAGAGACCGGAGACCTGCAAGCTTCTATGAGACCCCCTTATGGAGGAAGGTACTCTCATGTGGAAGAACTAGTGGGAATGTATGCTCAGGGGCACTTCCCCGACACCACTTTGGCCATAGAAAATTGGGAAAATTTTAAAGCTGACTCTCAATCTATAAATAAACTCGTTGATGCCCAAATCATCAACCAGCTTTATCATTCGATCATTGGCAAAGATTTTGCCGCTAGCTATGAAGTTTGTGAAGACCTTAAAGAAATACTCAGCTTCCTGGGCATTTATAAAGAGGAGTATGGTAGTAAGGGACTGAAGATAGACGAGCTTTGCCGACACCCATTTTCTCAACAGACTTTATTTGGTAAAGTAGTTGACCGTATTCCTGTAAGTGAAGAAGAAAAAGATACAGTACGCTCAGGATTTGTCGGTGATTTCAACGAACTTGGCGCTGAACTTCAACTGAGATAAGGGGAAGATTGGAACACAAGCGCCTATCTCTAATATTTCTTGTAACCGTTCACGGAACGTTGAAATTAGAAAATAGAAATTGGAAATTCGGCCTTCATGTTTTTGCGCTGTTGATAAACGTATTCAATTCTCCCTAATTTCCAGTTTCCAATTTCAAGCCGTGAACGGTTACTATTTCTTGAAGCCTGGTGCTTTGTGACATTAGTTCTGACACATTTTGTTTGTCATTCCCGCGAAGGCGGGAATCCAGACTGTAACTATGAATTCTGGATTGCCCGGTCAAGCCGGGCGTAACCGTTTAGCTATTATAAGTGTAAGCAAAGGAGATAAGGGGATAGTGAAGATAGGGGGATAAATAAAAGAGAGGAATAAAGAATAGAATTAAAATAAGCCTCTAATAGCGATTGGTAAT
>CAZUTJ010000061.1:0-6107 GCA_964622875.1 uncultured bacterium | reverse complement strand
ACAAAATTATTAAATATTTTTAATATCTCGTTTTACTATTTATCAAAGTTTGCTTCGTGGTCTTCGTGTTCTTTGTGGTTATTTTTATATTTCCTAGGCGAAGGGGTCGTTAACTCCAGCTTCTTGAAATCCTTTTCGGCGAAGCTGGCAACTGTGGCAGCCGCCGCAGGCTTTTCCCTCGGGGGAAGGAGCATAACAGCTATGAGTGAGAGAATAATCTACTCCCAGGGATAAGCCTTTCCTGATAATCTCCGCTTTGGTTAAATTAATCAGGGGGGCATGGAGTTTAAGCCTTTCTCCTTCTACCGCGGCCCGGGTAGCTAAATTGGCCATCTTTTCAAAGGCCTTCAAGTATTCGGGCCGACAGTCGGGATAACCACTGTAGTCAATGGCATTGACGCCTATAAAGATATCGCTTATCCCTAAAACCTCAGCCCAGCCCAGGGCATAAGAAAGAAAGATGGTATTGCGGGCCGGAACATAAGTTATCGGAATCTCTTCCTCAGGGGGCCGATTACGAGGAACTTCTATTTCATCCGTTAAGGCCGAGCCGCCCATTTCCCTCAAGTTTATATTGATAATCCGCTGTTCCTTGACCTCCATCGCCTTAACTATTCTCCGGGCAAACTCTATCTCTTGGATATGCCTCTGTCCGTAGTTGAAAGTCAAGGCGAAGATTTCAAAGCCCTCGCTTTTAGCCAGCGCCAGAGTAGTAGCTGAATCCAGGCCACCGCTTAAAAGAACCAGGGCTCTTTTCTTCATTTCATCTCCCCCTTGCTCCCGGTGGCCAGATATATTTTTGTAGTTGTAATTGCAGGCGGACCGGGAGGGCATCATCAAGAATCCATTGAGCTAAAGTTTTTCCCTCCAATCTTCCAAAGGCCGGAGAAAGAAGGACGGCCACCTTCTTCCCTAAGTCATACTGAGAGATAATCGCCTTCGCCCATTGGTAATCGCCCCGGCTGCTTAAAACAAATTTGATCTCGTCGTCCTCTTTCAATCTCTCTAAATTCTTCCAGTTCATCCTCCCGGACATACCGCTATCCGGGCATTTTAGGTCCATAATTCTCTTGACCCGGGAGTCAACGCGACTTATGTCCAGACTTCCGTTGGTCTCCAGAAGTACCTGGTAATCTTTCTCCAAAAGTTTGGCTATCAGAGTGTAGACTTCCCTCTGGAGCAGAGGTTCGCCTCCGGTCACTTCTATCAGGGAACAATCAAGGGCCTGGATTCCGGACAGAATTTCTTCAGTAGTCAGCTCTTTGCCTTCATCATAAGCATAGGCAGTGTCACAGTAAGAACATCTCAGGTTGCAACCGGTCAGGCGGACAAAGGTACAGGGCCAACCGGCATAGGTAGATTCCCCCTGAAGGCTTTTAAATATCTCGTTTACTTTCATTACCCGAAGTCCACCATTTCCGCCAGGAGGGAAGAACTCTGTTCGGAGGGAGAAATATCCCTTAAGAGCTGCTTTACCGTTTTTAGGTTCCCTCCCTCAAAAGTGGCTCTCTCATCTATTTCGCCCTCTTTCTTCACCTTAGGTTTATAGGAAAGTACAATCTTTCCTCCGGCTTCGTAAACAGCCAGGGCGCCTTTTTTCCCCCTTCCCAGCAATCTCCTTTTATCCCGGAGAAGGATAAAGATGCGGTAAGAATCACCGGCTTTGGCAGCGATGATATTCTCGGTATGATGCTCGCTTAAACTCTGCCACCTTCCGACAATTTTGTCCGCTATCCCGACATTTCTTATTCTATCCTTCCCCTCCACGAGCCAGACCGGCAGATAATATTGAGGGCGGGAGACCCTCATATCCTTGCTTTCATAGATTATGTCCTCTTCCTTTATCCTTATCTCTTCCAGGGGAAATCCTTCCGTAGTCACCTGAAGATGTTCGTGTTCTTTAATAGAGGCCCCGGCCAACCCATTAAAAGCGACCCGGAAAACTCCTTCCGTTTTGTCCAGGAACTCATTGGCTATCCGGAGAATCTCTCTTCTGTATCCTTGGGGCCGGTGTTCGTCGCTCATCAAAGTGAAATGATTGTCCGTTATATAAGCAAAATTTGCTCCCAGATAAAATTTTTCGCCGGCCAGGGTAATCTCCAGGAGAACCTCTTTCGGATTCTGCTGTTCAATGTTTGTCCGGCAAAGATAACAAGCCTTTCCCTTCCCATCTTTATTGATTAACTTAGCCTCATTGACATTCCCGGCAATAACTCCCCGTTCTATGAGGAGATGATGATTTTTTCTCAGCTCCCGGTGGGGATTCCATTGTAAACAAAAGGTGATACCGGTATCCGGGTCAAAAATTTTCTTCTCTTCTTTCCTCTCTACTTTTAGGGGGTCAGCTAAGACAAAGCCGCTTTTTACCTGTTGACGATACAGAGCAAGGAGAGCACAACTTAAACCGGTCTCTTCCCTCAGATCGCTTAAGTTTTTTAAAAGTTCCCGGTGGTTTTCCTCGGGAGATAGGATAACCTTCTCCCAGAGCAATTTAGCTTTGCCGGTGCGACCAGCTAAATTTAACGGAGGATCCGGACAAGTTGAACCTCGGCTATTTTCCATGCTCCCTCTACCTTCTTCCAGCGCATCTCCACCTCGCGAACTCTCGTTATCCATCCTCCTCCCTCAGGGTCAGGGCAGTTGCCTTACCAGTCATCGTTGTTTTTGCGGTTATCTGGTTTTCTCCTGTGGCCTACTTGCACCTGGTGAGTGAAGGCTGATAAGTTTTAGAAACTCTTCCTCACTGATGACTTTAACGCCGAGCTTCTCCGCTTTCCCGAGCTTTGAGCCGGGGTCGCCGCCGGCAACCAGATAGTCAGTCTTTTTGCTCAGGCTGGAGGAAGCTCTTCCTCCCCCTTCTTTCACTCTCACCTGGGCCTCTTCCCGGCTCATAGAGGAGAGAGTGCCGGTGAAGACAAAAGTAAGTTCGCGGAGTTTCTCTTCAGAAACCCTCTTCTTAGAAAAGAAAAACTTCACTCCTCCCTGGCAGAGCTTCTCCAGGAGCTTTTGATTTCGGGTATCCTGAAAGAACCCATATACGGTCCTGGCCACGATGGGGCCAATCTCCGGAACTGCCTCCAACTCCCCTAATCCAACTTTACTTAAATTCTCTATGGTCTCAAATTTCTCTGCTAATACTTCGGCTACATGTTCCCCTACATGGCGAATCCCCAGGGCATAGATAATCCGGGGGAGAGGCTTGTTTTTGCTAGCCTCAATGGCTTCAAGGATATTCTGAGCAGATTTATCGGCCATCCTTTCCAGGCCTACCAATTGTTCTTTTTTCAAAAAATAAAGGTCGCCGGCATCTTTTAAGATTTCCTCTTCCAGCAGTTGTTCGATCAGTTTGGGGCCCAGGCCCTCAATGTCCATGGCTCTCCGGGAGGCAAAGTGTTTTATTCCTCTTTCCCTCTGCGCTGGACAAGATAGGTTAAGACAGCGGCGGGCAACTTCTCCTTCCAATCTAACCACTTTACTTTCACAGATAGGGCAGATCTCCGGCATCCGGAAGGCTCTCTCCTGGCCGGTGCGACGAGAAGGAAGGGGTTTAACTACTTCCGGAATGACCTCCCCGGCCCGGCGGATAAGCACATAGTCACCAATAAGAATATTTTTCTTGGCCATCTGGTCTTCATTATGCAGAGTAGCATTGGAAACAATTACTCCTCCTACCCGGACAGGCTCCAGCTTGGCTACGGGAGTAAGAACCCCAGTCCTTCCCACCTGAACCTTGATCTCTAATATTCTGGTCGTCTCCTCCCGGGAGGGGAACTTATAAGCGACCGCCCAACGGGGTTCCCGGGTTCTCACTCCTAACCTCTCCCTCAAGTCAAAGCGGTTCACTTTGACGACCGCTCCATCTACCTCAAAAGGAAGTTTTTCTCTCTCCTCAATTAGCTTATGGTAATACTGAAATATTTCTTCCAAATTCGTACAAAGACAAGCCTTTTCTATAGTGCGTAACCCCAGGACCTTTAAGGCGACAAGCAGATCTATCTGGTTTTCAAATTCCGCTCCCCTAACCTCTCCTAGATCATAAAGAAATATGCTTAGAGGACGAGAGGCGCTTACTCGGGGGTCAAGCTGTCTCAGAGAACCGGCCGCAGCATTGCGGGGATTAGCAAAAAGCTTTCCTCCGCTAGAAGCCTGCCTGGCATTCAGCTCCTCAAACTTCTTCACTTCCATATAAACTTCTCCTCTCACCTCCAGGTAATCGGGAATAAATTTTCCTTGCAAGCGCGGAGAAACATCCTTTAGCGTCTTGAGGTTCCAGGTAACATCCTCCCCTACCCTTCCATCCCCCCGGGTGGAGCCACGGATAAAGAGACCATCCTCATAGACCAATTCCACTGCGCAGCCGTCTAATTTCGGTTCGGCTACCAGCTCTATTTCTTCGATTGTCCCCAAGCCTTTCTTTATTCTTTGGAGCCATTCCCTTACTTCATCTTCATCAAAAGCATTACCCAGGCTGAGCATAGGCCGGGTATGAGGAACCGGGTCAAATGTTTTGGAAAGAAGGGCTCCTCCTACTCGCCGGGTAGGAGAATCAGGAGTGAGCAGAGCCGGATACTCCTCCTCTAACTCCCGAAGCTTCCTCATCAGTCCATCGTATTGGGCATCGGAAATATCCGGGTCATCCAGAACATAATAACGATAATTATGGTAGTCTATCCGGGAACGAAGTTCTTTAACTTCTCTCTTCACTCCCCCGGAGATTTTTATACTTTTCATTTCCAGAGCCAGAATATAAGGACGACAGCTATAAGTACAGTTAAGCAAGGAAGAAAGAGTCTTTTGTAAATCTTAGCCATATCAGTGCGGAAAAAATCTCTGGTTAAAATAAAGCAGAGATGAACCGGAGATAACATTACCCCGATAAAGCCAAACCCATAAGCGAGGACGGCATAGGGCAAGATCCCTCCTTCGGCCCCGCCGGCCCGAACCAGTTCCACGATCACCGGGAAAGAAGGACCGACGAATCCAATAGTAACCCCGGTTACTATTCCCGACACTAAGGGTAAAAGAGCCACCATAATAGCCAGGGGCATATTTAGTTCGGTGAAGTTTTCTCTGATCCCTACCAGAGCCCCGCTGTGCTGGAGAATTTCTTTGAAGGCCATTACTCCTATAATCAGGAAGAGCAGGGAATAAACCCTTTTGTTGAGGATGCTCTCCTTGATTAGCTTTCCCCCGGCCCGGTTGGAAACTATTACCCAGGTTAAGCTGACCAGGAGACCGAGAATGATAGAAATATTCTCGGGCAGACCAGGTTCCCGACCGGTGAAACTTTTTAGTATCCAGGCTCCCAACCCGAAGAGAATCACTATGAAAATGACCAGGATGATAGGCAGGGCCTCTCGAAAGAAACTTTTCTCCGGGCCAATGGGAAAGACTCTCTCCGTCAAATTGATTCTTCGTAAGGGAAGAAAAATAAAGAGATATCCGCCTAAGAGAGCGGCCAGGGTAAGAGGGAGCTGAGCGGCAATGAACCGGGAAAGCCCCACTCCCGTAAGGGAGACAGCTAAAATCACTCCCGGATAAAGTGGCCACCAATATTCCCAGATATGCCGGAACCAGTAGTTGATGGTACCCTTCTGGGAGGGACTAAGGCCGGAGCCGCTGGCTACCGTATCTACCATAGGGGCCGAAAATACGGCTCCTCCGGGCATAGGGAGCAGCCCGATGAGAGCCGGCATAGCCGCTAATGACAAGCGGGGGCTATTCAGTAGGGAGCTAAAGGAGCTGACGATTCTTCCCATTTGTCCGCACTTCTCCATAACCCGGCTCAGGATAAGTATCAGGATAACAATGGTCAGGAGAGTCAGGGTCCGAGAAGATAAAAAAGATGAGACGAGCAGTCGGCCCGTTTGAGCTATTCCCAGGCCAAACCATAAGGCCAGGAAACAGCTTCCCAGAAGGAGGGCTGCCCCCAGATTACAGCGGAATCTATTCAGGATAAGAATGAAAGCAAAGATAGCGAGAACCCTGATAAGAGGAGGGACAGCCACCAGGAAACTCATAGGTCATTCCCCATTGCTTACAGCTAAATTGGTAGCCGTTCACGGTTGTCGGTTCACAAGGGATAGACTATTAGGCTGTAGACTGAA
>CAZUTJ010000060.1:0-6116 GCA_964622875.1 uncultured bacterium | reverse complement strand
CCGAAACAAGTTCGGAATGACATGGGGTTTACTGAATTCTTGCATTTATTAAGCCCCTACAACAACATTGAAATTCCTGGACACCAGGCTAAATAACCGGCAAAAACTTAGGAGGAGGAAAGATGTCTAAGATAATTATTATCGGCGCTGGTCCCGGTGGTTATGTAGCCGCTATCCGGGCGGCTCAGTTGGGGGCGGAAGTTACCGTCGTAGAAAAAAGCGAAGTGGGTGGCACCTGTCTTAATGTTGGCTGCATACCTACCAAGACTCTCTTAGCCTCGGTGGAGGTGCTCTCTTTGATTAAGGAGGCAACTAAATTTGGCATAAATGTAGGGGAGGCCACCCCTGACTTTGCTCAGATGATTTCCCGTAAGGAAAAGGTGGTCGGGCAATTGCGGAAAGGCATTGAGTATCTTTTTAAGAACAAGAAAATTGTTTTAATTAAAGGAAGCGGGAAGATTTTAGCGTCCGGCCAGGTGGAAGTGATTAAAGATGATGGCTCCAAAGAAGAATTATCAACTGATAAGATTATCATCGCCACCGGTTCGGAATCAGCTCGGCCCGATTTATTCCCCTTTGAGGGAGAGAGAATAATTACCAGCCGGGAGGCCTTATCTTTAGAAAAAATCCCGGAGAGTCTTCTTATTGTGGGAGCAGGTGCTATTGGGGTAGAGTTTGCTTGTATCTTCGCTGCCCTGGGGACGGAAGTAACCCTGGTAGAGATGCTCCCCCAGATGCTCCCCACCGAGGATGTAGAAATCGCCCGGGAGCTGGAGAAACAACTGCAGCAAAAGAAGATAAAGGTCCATACGGGAACTAAGATTGAAAAAGCGGAAAGTTCAAAGTTGAAAGTTGAAAGCACGCTATCCTCGGGAGAAAAGATAGAGACGGAGAAAGTATTGGTAGCGGTGGGAAGGAAGTTAAACTCGGACAACCTGGGCCTGGAAGAGGCTGGAATTAAGACGGAGAAAGGACGGATAGTTGTTAACGAGAGGTTGGAGACGAATCTGGCCGGTATCTATGCTGTCGGCGATGTGGTAGGAGGGGTTCTGCTGGCCCATAAAGCTTCCAGTGAAGGGATAGTAGCGGCAGAGAATGCCGGCGGACAAGATTCCGTGATGGATTATAGGGTCATCCCCAGTTGCATTTTTACCCGGCCCGAGGTAGCCAGTGTCGGCCTGACGGAGCAAAAAGCCCGGGAGGCTGGACACGAGGTCCGCCTGGGCAAGTTTCCCTTCCGTGCTCTGGGAAAAGCCCAGGCGGTAGGCCAGGTGGAAGGAATGGTAAAAATCATTGCTGATGCCGAATCCGATGAGATTCTGGGGATACATATCATCGGGCCCCAGGCTACTGATTTGATTGCGGAAGGGGTTTTAGCTATAAAAGTAGAAGTAACCGCGGAAGAATTGGGGCAGACAATTCATGCTCATCCTACTCTATCAGAGGGGTTAATGGAAGCAGCCCATGCAGTGCACGCCCGGGCCATCCATTTGCCGTAGAGAAGGCTGGAATCTAAGAAAGCCCGTAACTATTCAGCCACCAAGGTACACCAGAGCACCAGACAGAGTAAAGACAGAAAATGTTGACTGGCTAACGGGGCAGGCAGGCCTGCCCCCTACATTTCTTTTCTGGCTCCGTGTCCTTTGGGGTTCGTATTTCATTCCCCTTTAATAATAAAGGGGTGGCAGACCGCAGGTCTGACGGGGTATTTTACAGGATAATATGAAACTAAAGGAGGCTTTAGTTATATTTTTGAAAGGGATGGGGATAGGAATAGCTCATATAATTCCCGGTCTTTCCGGGGGGACAATCGCCTTTATTACCGGCATTTACGAAAGGTTGGTCCAGGCGCTAAGTAAAGTAGATTTTAGATTTATTTTGTATCTTCTGAAAGGCGATATTCGGCAGGCCAATAAGAATTTCAGAAACATTGATTTTAAGCTATTCATTCCTTTGATAATTGGCATCGGTTTAGCGCTTTGGCTGATGTCCGGCCTGGTGCTTTTTCTTCTGCAAAATTTTGCTGCTCTTACCTATGCCTTCTTCCTGGGATTAATATTAGCCTCGGCCGTCTTAATCTATAAAAAGATGGAGGATTTATCGGTCAAAAATATGTTGTTCTTAATTGCAGGATTTTTATTAGCCTTTTTATTATTTGCCGGGCCGGCTCGGATAGAGATGGGGCATTCTTTGCCGGTTATTTTTTTATCGGGCGCTTTAGCTATATGTGCGATGATATTGCCCGGGATTTCCGGGGCATTAGTATTGCTTTTCCTGAACCAGTATTATTATATACTCTCGGTGCTGAAGGAAGGGCAATTCCGGGAAATGTTTATTTTTGGCCTGGGAGCTTTAATAGGCATTCTGTTTTTTTCCCGGTTGGTACATTATTTATTAAATAAACACAGAGCCTTGACTATATTTTTTCTTGTAGGTTTGATGCTAGGATCCTTACGGATTTTTTATCAAGAAATTGCCACCGCCCAGGAGGCGCTTTTCCCCGTTTTAATTTCCGCCCTCCTGGGTTTTTCTCTTATTTTCATTTTAGAAAACAGATTCAGGAAATCTCAGAGAGTGAGACAGTGAAGCCGGGTTATCCCTTTAAAGAGATAGAGTCTAAATGGCAGAAGTTCTGGGCGAAGGAGAAGCTTATGTTTATGGACGAGTCTTCCCGGAAGCCTAAGTATTACTGCCTGATGATGTTTCCTTATCCCTCGGCGGCTTTGCATGTGGGGCATGGGAAGAATTATATCATCGGAGATGCCCTGGCCCGCTATAAGTTGATGCGCGGTTATAATGTTTTGGCTCCTATGGGTTGGGACGCTTTTGGCCTTCCGGCGGAGAATGCGGCTATAAAGGAGAATATTCATCCGGCCGGTTCCACCCGGGAGCATATCCGCAAGATGAAGGAGCAGTTGAATCAGTGGGGAGTGCTCTATGACTGGAGCCGGGAACTAACTACCTGCGAACCGGATTATTATAAGTGGACTCAGTGGCTTTTCTTAAAACTTTATGAAAAAGGGCTGGCTTATAAGAAGTTGGCTCCGGTAAATTGGTGCTCTTCCTGCTCCACCACTCTGGCTAATGAAGAGGTGGTGGATAATAAATGTGAGCGTTGTGCTACCCCGGTGGCTCAAAAAGATTTGGAGCAATGGTTCTTTAAGATAACCGTTTATGCGGAAAGACTTCTCCGGGATATTGAGCTTCTTAAAGATTGGCCCGAGAGAGTAAAGATAATGCAAGCCAACTGGATTGGCCGCAGCGAAGGAGTGGAGATCTATTTTCGCCGGGAGGATAATGAGGAAAATCTTCCTTGTTTTACTACCCGGTCGGATACTATCTATGGAGTAACCTATGTGGTGCTGGCTCCTCAACATCCGCTGGCGGAGAAGTTGGCTCAGGAAAAAGGGAAGGAGGCGCTCCGGCATTTCCTGGAGAAGAGCCGGGAAGAGAGTTTAGCTTCCCGAGCTTATTCTGAGGAAGAAAAGGAGGGTATCTTCACGGGAAGTTATGTTATTAATCCGGTTAATGGAGAGAATGTTCCCCTCTGGGTGGCTAATTATGCCCTGATGGAATACGGGACGGGAGCGGTGATGGCTGTTCCGGCTCACGACCAGAGGGATTTTGAGTTTGCCAAAAAATATAATTTGCCTCTTAAAATTGTTATTCAGCATCCTGCTCAGACCCTAACCCCTGAGTCGCTGGAAGAGGCTTATGTTGATGAAGGAATCCAGGCTAATTCCGGCCCCTTTGACGGTCTTCCTAACCGGGAAGCCTTGAAGAAAATCGCTGATTATCTGGAGGAAAAAGGACTCGGGCGGCGGCGGGTAATTTATCGCCTTCGGGACTGGCTTATCTCTCGCCAGAGATACTGGGGGGCTCCCATTCCCATTATCTACTGTGCGCACTGTGGAACCATCCCCGCCCCGGAAGCAGACTTACCGGTAAGGCTTCCTCAAGAGGTTGATTTTCAATCCCAGGGAGGCTCTCCCCTGGACGGAGTTTCTGAATTTGTGAATACTCTTTGTCCACGCTGCCACCGATCGGCGCAGCGGGAGACAGATACCATTGCCCAGTGGCTCTGCTCCTGCTGGTATTATCTTCGCTATCTATCTCCCCACGACGAAGAGAAGCCTTTTGATACTACCCTGGTGAATAGCTGGCTTCCCGTGGATCAGTATATCGGCGGGGTGGAACATGCTATCCTGCACCTTCTTTATTCTCGTTTCATCACTAAAGTTCTCTATGATTTAAAATATATTGACTTCCAGGAGCCCTTCCGAAGACTATTTACTCAGGGAATGATTATCAAGGACGGGGTGAAGATGTCCAAGTCTAAAGGGAATGTAGTTAGTCCCGACCGGCTGATTGCTAAATACGGAGCGGATACGGTGCGGCTTTACACTCTTTTCCTCGGTCCGCCGGAGAAAGATGCTGAATGGGATGATAGGGCCGTAGAGGGGTCCTGGAGATTTTTGAATCGGGTGTGGAGATTGGTAGAGCAGTTTACAGTTTACAGTTTACAGTTTACAGTTAAAGACAATAATAAAGATAAAGATTTTTTTTCTACTAGCCTGCGGCGGAAGATGCATCAGACTATTAAAAAGGTGAGCGAAGATATTGAGGGAAAGTTTCATTTCAATACCGCTATTGCCGCTACTATGGAGTTGGTCAATGAAATATCCACCGCTCTTCTTAAGCCGGCGACGGTGAGCCGTGAGGTATTAAAAGAGGCGCTGAAAACCGTAGTTATTCTCTTTTCCCCCTTCGTTCCCCACATTGCTGAAGAATTGTGGGAGAAACTAGGAAATGAGCCGAGCATCTTCTGCCAGCCCTGGCCCGATTACGATGCCAGCGCTATTAAGCAAAAAGAGATAACGGTTGTCATCCAGATAAATGGAAAGGTGCGCAGCCGCCTCACTGTTCCTGCTGACATCAATGAAGAGGATCTGAAGGCCCAGGTCTTAGCTAATGAGCGTATCCGGACGTGGGCGGCCGAAAGAGAGATCAAAAAAATTATTGTCATCCCCGGGAGGTTGGTAAATATTGTTACTTTGTAACTACTCAGGTAGGGACCACAAAGGTACCAGGACACTAAGATTAGAGAATGATTTAAAATACCCCGTCAGACCTGCGGTCTGCCACCCCTTTGTTAAAGGGGAATTAAAAAAATGCAAATCACAGACCTATCTGCTTTGATACTCTAATATATGCCTTGGTGGCTTGGTGGCTGAATAGTTACTAATCATATTATTGAGAAAAGGTTATAGATGAAAAGATATCTGGCTGAATTTATCGGTACTTTTGCTCTGGTCTTCTGCGGAACTGGAGCCATTATTGTTAATGAGGTTACCGGCGGCACAATAACCCATCCTGGCGTTTCCATCGTATTTGGCTTGGTCGTAATGGTCGTAATCTATGCGCTTGGCGATGTATCCGGAGCTCATATAAATCCGGCGGTTACCTTTGGCTTCTGGTCAGCCGGTCGTTTTCCGGCTCGGGAACTGCTCCCATTTTTGACAGCTCAGTTTACCGGCGCTATCCTGGCAAGCATCATTTTGAGGTTCTTGTTTCCGCAGAGTTTGTGTTTAGGGGCAACGCTTCCGGTTGTGTCAGGTATGCAGGTATTGGGAATTGAAGTTATTCTTACCTTTTTCCTGATGTTCGTCATTATAAGTGTTTCCAGCGGGGCAAAAGAAAAAAGCATCACGGTTGCGATTGCTGTAGGTTCGGTTATTACGCTGGCCTCTCTATTTGCCGGCCCTCTTACCGGTGCTTCCATGAATCCGGCTCGTTCTTTGGCTCCAGCTTTAATTTCCGGTAACTTTGGTTCGCTCCAGGTTTACTTGTTAGCACCGCTACTTGGCGCCTTTCTCGCTATTTTAGGTTGTAAGGGTGTTAGAGGGAAAGATTGTTGTGGTAGGCCGAGTTTTTTCGCAACCCCTAATCCGAGCAAGTCGGAATGACAAATATCAAAACCCAAATGTCAAATAAAATCCAAAATCCGAATTCCAAAATTTTGACATTTATTCTCTTTGCTTTTTTTAGGCGTACGGCGTACGGCGTACAGGAATTTCAATGTTTAGCTATCTAAATCATCTTTTAGCTCATCTGGG
>CAZUTJ010000059.1:0-6216 GCA_964622875.1 uncultured bacterium | reverse complement strand
CACAAAGACACAAAGACACAAAGACACAAAGACACAAAGACACAAAGACACAAAGATTAAAGATTTTGGACGCAGATGAACACAGATTATCAGGATTTTAAATGTAGGAAGTAAATAAATTTATCTTATTGATCTCAAGAAAATCTGCGTCCTATTAATTTATCTTGTTTACCTTGGCGCCTTTGTGCCTTGGTGGCTGAATAGTTACAAAAAAAAGAAGGTTGCCTTTCTATGAAGCTAACCTATATTAGTCAACGGCGTCAGCTCATCAAGTCATTTTACGCCGGTATCGGTAAGACGGCCGTGATTTTCCCGGCGGCTTTTCTGGCGGCGGTGGGAATGGGGTTGATGGCCCTGGGAATAATTTTTTACCTCGTAGATATCTTCCAGGCCTCAGCCAGCCAGATTGGATTATTAGCCGCCCTCTGGTCGCTTTGTTATGTAATTGGCTGCTTGTTAATTCGCCCCCTTTTTGATCGCCTCCGGCCTCGCCACACCATGATCATAGCTATGTTTTCTATGTCCCTCTTTACCTTTTTACTTCATTATGCGCCTTCAATTGTCTGGGTTTATGTATGGTATGGCTTATTCGGTCTTTCCACCTCCCTTTTCTGGCCGCCTCTTATGGCCTGGCTCTCCCGGGGGGTTGAGGGGAGGGAACTCAGCCGGGCCATCTCTAAGTTCAATTTTTCCTGGAGCGCCGGAGTGGTTATCAGCCCTTTCCTGACCGGATGGTTGAGCGAAAAAGCTGCGGAACTACCCCTTTACTTAGGGAGCTTACTCTTTCTTTTAATCGGCTTTATGATTATCGGGGCGGCTCTCGCTCTTCCCTATATACGGAGGGATCGGGACGCCGAACCGTCGGCGGGGGGGGAAGGACCCGACCTCGGCGAGAAAGATACCTTTCTTCGTTATCCAGCCTGGATTGGTCTTTATACTACCTATGTAGTTATGGGAGTAATCCTGGTCATTTTTCCTATTTTTGCCCGGGGTGATTTATCCTTGAGCAAAAGCGTTATTGGACTGTTGCTCCTCTCCCGGGCCCTATTTATGACCGGGGGTTTTATTATCCTGGGAAAAGTTGGCTTCTGGCATTTCCGGGGCTGGCCGATGATTTTGGTGCAGCTAGGTCTGGCCATCATATTAATCTTTATGGTCTATCTGCATTCGCCTTTCTGGTTAGGGCTGGCTCTGGCCTTTATGGGATTATTGATGGCCTTAGCTTATGCTAACAGCCTCTTTCATGGGGTATCCGGCAGCACCCAGAGGACCAGGCGCATGGCTATTCATGAAGTGCTCCTCTCTCTGGGTATAGTCAGCGGCTCATCTCTAGGAGGCATACTCTACGAGAGATACTCTATGTCCACCGTATATTGGTTTTGCCTGAGCCTGGTGCTGGTCGGGGCCGTTATTCAGGTAGCTCTCTGTCTTAAGGGGCCGGGATTAAGGAAGAGTAAAACTAATTAAGGTATGGCCACAAAGACACAAAGACACAAAGACACAAAGACACAAAGACACAAAGACACAAAGATTAAAGATTTTGGACGCAGATGAACACAGATTATCAGGATTTTAAATGTAGGAAGTAAATAAATTTATCTTATTGATCTCAAGAAAATCTGCGTCCTATTAATTTATCTTGTTTACCTTGGTGCCTTAGTGGCTGAATAGTTACCAGGAGGAAGAATAAGATTTATCTTCTCTATAACTTATTATTTTTTTTATCCCTTCTGCTGGGGCTTCCCTTTTTTTTAGGTAAGATGCTTTTTGCCGGCAAGTATCGGAAAAGTTTCCGGCAAAAATTAGGCTTTATCCCCTCTTCCCTCCAGAAAAAGATGACCGGCTCCCCCCGTATCTGGCTCAATGCCGTTTCCGTAGGGGAAGTTGTCGCTGTTAGTTCCCTCGTCAAAGCTCTCCGCGCCCTTTATCCCCAGGCCAGCCTTATCCTCTCCACGGGCACGGAAACCGGCCAGGAGATGGCCAAAAGACTGGTAAAGGAAGAAGCCAGCGTCTATATCTATTACCCTTTAGATTTGCCCGGGATAGTGCGAAAAACATTGAACCGAGTGAATCCGCACCTTTTTATTAATACCGAGACAGAACTCTGGCCGAATCTTCTCCGCCTGGCTAAGAAGAGAGGAGTGAAGACAATGTTGGTTAACGGACGAATTTCAGTAAGGTCATTCGGTCGCTATCGGAAGACAGCCTTTCTCTGGAGAAGAGTTCTCAAGAATCTGGAGGTGATGAGCATGATCTCGGAGGTAGATGCAGAAAGAATCCGGGCTCTGGGTGCCCCGCCGGAGAGAGTGATAGTGAATGGTAACGGCAAATATGATGCCTTAATCAGTCAGGTAGAGCCCCGCTTTGAAGAGGAGATGCGAGAAGCCCTGAATATAAATAAGGAAGATAAAGTCTTTATTGCCGCCAGCACTCATCGGGGCGAGGAAAAGATTGTCCTTCTGGCCTATAAAAGGTTTTTAGAAAAGTTCCCCGGGATGTTTTTAATCATCGCTCCCCGGCATATTGAGCGGGCGCCGGAAATTGAAGAAATTATCAGGAAGGAGGGGTGCGGTTCTTATCTTCGTCGCCGCCAGATTCAAGGAGGCAAATATCGAACAACGGAACTGATAATTATCCTGGATACCATAGGAGAGTTGTCTAAGATTTATAGCCTGGGAACGCTAATCTTCTCGGGAGGGAGCTTCTTCCCCCGGGGAGGACAGAATATCCTCGAGCCGGCGGCCTGGGGGAAGGTTGTCTTCTATGGCCCGTTTATGGAAGACT
The DNA here is from genome assembly GCA_964622875.1 of uncultured bacterium. Taxonomy (GTDB): domain Bacteria; phylum NPL-UPA2; class NPL-UPA2; order NPL-UPA2; family JAADIA01; genus CAZGXS01. Next base: position 3,432 of record CAZUTJ010000059.1, on the reverse strand, counting down.
TCCGGGAGGCTCGGGAACTCTTAGAAGGAGTGGGAGCAGGGATACCCTTAAGATATCCGGAGGAGCTAATAGAAAAAGGATTAGGCTTACTCTCCCGTCCCCAGGAATTTAAAAAGCGGGGAGAGGCCGGTCGGGAAGCAGTTATGTCCCGGAGAGGAGCCGCCCAGCGAAACGCCGAGTTAGCAAGAAAACTGTTAAGTGAATAAACTGACTTTAAAAAAGAGAACCGCGGATTGAATGGATTAAGCGGATTATTTAAGAGCAAGTATTTTTATCCTTGAACTCCTGACTCCTTGAACCCCTTCCTAACCGTAGGGAAGGGTAAATACTCAGTGAACAGCGTTGGCTGAGCTTTCACCAGATTACACAGATTGTCACCAGGTTTTTATGGTAATTTCTAAATTCTTTTATTATTCTCTCGTGTAAATCTCGTGGTTTCATCTCTTTTAGTTAGTTTTATCCGTGTTCATCAGTGGCTAAATGTTCTTTTCTTGAAGCTGTTTTAGGAATTTTACTGACTTGAGTTCGCCTTCGTAGAGGAAGGATAGGTAATTTTCAAGCAATATCTTCAGGTTTTTTTGGAGATTGTCGGATACTTTAAGACGCCTGAGCTTGGTTAATTCCATGCGGCTTAATTGTCGCATCAGGGAGAGGACGCCCGGGGATATAGGGATAACTTCTTTATGGCTATTCCCGCATTGGCAACAAAATATTCCGCCTTGATGGGGGCTGAATTTCAGGCCCTTTCCCTCAAGCTTCTGCCGGCAGGATATACATTCAGTTAAATGGGGGCGGTATCCTAATATCTTCAGGAGATGGAGTTCGAAGGCGCGGGCTACTAATATCGGCTCTACTTTCCCCCGGAGAAGGCGAAAAGAAGTGAAAAGAAGTTGAAATAATCCCTCGGCCTCCTCTTTCCCTTTCACTCCCCTGTCCACGAGCTCGGCTAAATAGGAGGCATAGGCCATGCGGGAGAGGTCTTCCCTTATTTCCTGGAAGGATTCGTTCAGCGTGCACTCGCTGATTATTTGTAGTCCTCGTCCCTCTTTTTCGTAGAAGATAAGAGTAAGAGCGCTGAAAGGTTCCAGGCTCCCGCCAAATTTGTTCTTCGGTCTCCTCGCTCCCTTGGCTACCCCTTTCACCTTCCCGAAGAGGCGAGTGTAGAAGGTAACGATTCGGCTGCTCTTGCTCCAATCCCGGGAGCGCAGGACAATAGCTTCTGTTTTCCGAATAGGCATAGCTTCTTTTATAGTATAATTTCTTTTTTGGACGCAGATAAAGGCAGATTTAAAGTAAGTATTCGGTCAACACCGTCGTTGTGAGTCCTGATATTCATCAAGATAATCTTCGCGAAGCAATCTCGCCTTCCTGTCATGCTGAATTTATTTCAGCATCTATTTGAGATTCCGAAACAAGTTCGGAATGACATTGTGGCCAGGAATTCGACAACTCGTAATGACACGGAGTTTGACTAGAGCTTTTACGATTTAAAGGATTAAAAATTAAAAAATAATTATTATCTGCGGTATCTGCGAAAATCTGCGTCCTAATTATTATTAATCATACCATATTTCCCGGGGGGAAGCAAGCATTGACAAAAGAGGATAAAGATGCTAAAGTTATAATATAGGGCGTCCCAAAAGTTTTGCCATGAACAAGAGATATAAGATAGTCTAAAAGTTTAGCTATGCCAAATTGTCAGGAAAGCCCAATAAATTGGGCAACTACAAAGCAGAAATCATTACTAAGAGAATGTCATTATCCGGCTTGACCGGATAATCCAGAACCTGGATTCCCCGATTAAATCGGGGAATGACAGAAAAAGGCGTTTATGCTTTCGTATACCTCAAGAAAAAATGTTGCAAAACTTTTGGGACGGGCTATATGATTCTGGAGAAAGTTCGCCGGGCGATTGATGAATACGGGATGTTGAGCCAGGGAGATACGGCAGTGGTAGCTGTCTCGGGTGGGCCGGACTCAACTGCTTTGCTCAGTCTCCTCTCCTCTTTGAGGGGAGAACTTTGCTTCTCTCTCCACCTGGCCCATCTTAACCATAGGTTACGGGGCCGGGAAGCAGAGAAAGATGTTCTTTATGTAAAGAGATTAGCCCGGAGATTCGGTTTGCCTATTACCACGGGGAAGAAAGATGTCCCCGCTCTTATCAGGAGAAGAAAGCTTAGTCCTGAAGAGGGAGCCCGGCAGGCCAGGTATGAGTTCCTGCAAAAGGTGGCCTGGAAGGTAAAAGCCGGCAAAATCGCCGTAGGCTCGACGGCTGATGATCAGGCGGAGACTGTTCTCATGAGATTATTGCGGGGTTCGGGATTGAAGGGGCTGGCGGGAATTTTCCCCCGACGTCCCCTGGGCGGCTCTGAGCTTTTCCCATCTCCGCCGGAGAACACTTTCAACCCTCAACTAGATATCATCCGCCCTCTTCTTGAGGTTAGCCGGGCCGAGATTGAGGATTATTTAAAGAGGGTTGGTCTTTGCCCCCGTCTGGATACCTCTAATCGGAAATCGGTCTATCTTCGTAACCGGATAAGGCGGGAGCTTCTTCCCTGCTTAGCTAAGGATTACAATCCCCACATTAAGTCTATTCTCTCCGGCCTGGCCCGGGTTTTACAGGCTGATGAGGAGTATCTGGCTGGGCAGACCGAGGAGGGTTTTTCCAGAGTGGCCAGGAAGAAAAAGCAGCAAGTAATTATTAATGTGGATAAATTAAAAACTCTCCCTCTCTGTATGCAGCGGCGGATACTGCGAAAAGGCATCGCTCTGGTCAAAGGAAATTTGAGAGGAATAAGCTTAGCCCAGTTGGATGATATTTTAGGGATTATTAGAGGAGTAAGCGGTTTGGAAATTCACCTGCCTCAGGATATTGTAGCCAGCCGTAGTTACGGGGAGCTAATTATCTCTAAGAAACATCAGGCGAAAAAAGGAAGATTTGATTATCAACCTGTCTTCAGGGAAGTCTCTCTCGAGGTTCCTGGCGAGACGGAAATCAAGAAGCTTAACCTGAGAATTCACTGCTCTCTTCTCCCCCGAGGGAGAGTGCGGTTGCCCGGGAAGGGTTCGCCCTTTCCCCGGGATAGGGTTTATTTCGATTTCTCTGAGATAAAGCTGCCCCTCCTCATTCGTCCGCGGAGACGAGGGGATAGTTTTCAGCCTCTGGGCCTGCAGGGAAGAAAAAAACTGAAGGACTTTTTCATTGATGAAAAAATTTCCCGGGAGGAGAGAGATAAGATTCCTCTGCTTGTCCAGGGAGAGGATGTCCTCTGGGTCATCGGCCATCGGCAGGGGGAGGAAGCTAAAGTTACCGGCGAGACAAAGAAAGTTCTGCGCGTAAAAATAGACCACACAGGACGCAGATAAACGCAGATTTATAGGATTAAAAAAATTATTAATTATTAATTATTAATTATTAATTATTAATTATTA
>CAZUTJ010000058.1:0-6262 GCA_964622875.1 uncultured bacterium | reverse complement strand
AAGCTAAATTTTTCAATAAAGTGGGGACACTAGGGGATTTTGTCATTTGTCATTTTAATCAAAGGAAAGCTCCCGCAGAGTTCTCTGATCTCTTTCCTTACTCGGTTCTGAATCTTATCGTCATTACTTTTTTTTAAGACCTCATTGATCATCCCGGCAATAGTTTTCATTTCTCCTTCCTTCATTCCCCGGGTGGTTAAAGCCGGGGTGCCCAGGCGAATTCCGCTGGTGATAGCCGGAGGTCGCCTATCAAAGGGAAGGCTGTTCTTATTTACCGTTATCCCGGCTTTATCCAGAGTCCTCTCTGCCTCCTTTCCCGTTATCCCCTGGGCGGTCAAATCCACTAAAATCAGATGAGTATCCGTTCCCCCCGAGATCAAGCGAAATCCCTTTTCCTTTAGTCCTTCAGCTAAGGCCCGGGCATTCTTAACTGTCTGTTTCTGGTATTCCTCAAACTCCGGCGCTTCGGCTTCCTTAAAAGCCACCGCCTTGGCGGCGATAACCTGCATTAGGGGTCCCCCTTGAATTCCCGGGAAGATCGTTTTATCTATCTTTCCCCCGAATTCCCGAGCACACATAATCATCCCTCCCCGGGGACCTCGTAGAGTCTTATGGGTAGTGGTGGTTACAAACTGGGCCCAGGGAAAGGGATGGGGATGAACCTTAGCTACTACCAAACCGGCAATATGAGCGATATCAGCCAGGAGGTAAGCTCCTACCTCGTCGGCTATCTCCCGAAAAACCTGGAAATCCAAAGTGCGAGGATAGGCGCTGGCCCCGGCCACGAGCATCCGGGGCTTATGTTCCCGGGCCAGTTTCCGCAGTTGGGAAAAATCTATGAGCTCTGTTTTCCTGTCCACTCCATAGGAGACGACCCGGAAATACATCCCGGAGAAATTTACCGGACTACCATGGGTGAGATGTCCTCCCTGGGCTAAATCCATCCCCAGGAGCGTGTCTCCGGGTTTCAGGACAGCAAAGTAAACGGCCATATTAGCCTGAGAGCCGGAATGGGGCTGGACATTGACATGCTCAGCTCCGAATAATTTCTTTGCTCTCTCTATAGCTAAAGATTCGGCCCTATCTACAAACTCACAGCCGGCATAATATCTCTCCCCGGGATACCCTTCCGCATATTTATTAGTTAACACCGACCCCTGGGCCTCCAGAACGGCCCGGCTGGTATAATTTTCCGAGGCAATCAGATTAAGCTTCTCTTCCTCCCTCTCCTCCTCCCGGCGAATAGCCTCGGCGATATCGGGATCAGTTCTTTTTAACTCCCTCATTTGCTATTTCCCCCACACCATAGATGGAAACTATTCAGGTTGCTCTATACCTCATACCTTTAAATTGAGCCGCCTACGGCGACAACTTTTTCCGTAAATTTGCAGGGGTCGCCTGCCTGTGCGTCGCACGCAGACAGGAATTTATCCAACCCATGGGCTTGATTTACTTGTGCCCTGAAGGGTATCAAGCCCCTACAACCTGGAAATTCCCATATACCAAGATTTGAAGTAATCTGTGTAATCTGTCTGTTAATCTGTGTAATCAGGCATAGGAATTGAAATTCCTAGGCCTCCAGAGAGCGGATTCTTTCTTCATCTAATCCAAAATGATGGGCAATTTCATGCCAGACGGTATCTTTAACTAATTCCGCAATCTCTTCAGGCGAATGCGCCAGGCTTTCCACGGATTCCTGAAAAATAGTAATCTTGTCCGGCAATCTTCCGCTAAAATCTCGACCCCAGGTTGTTTGGGGGATTCCTTGATAAAGCCCTAAGAGAACCCCTCCCGGCCTTATTCCTGCCTCTCTTTCCTCTTCTTCCGAGGGCCTTTGCTCAATAACAAGAGCTACATTCTCCATCTTTTCCCGAATATAGGGAGGTAAGGCTATTACTGCCTTTTCCACTAATCTTTCAAAATCCGCTAGCTTCATATACTGGTCCTCATTCTCTCTCAAAATTGCAAATTGCAAATGGCAAATGGCAAATGGCAAGAAACGATAAACGACAAGCGATTTGCGATTAGCTCTCTCCCTTCAGCCTGAGCAGTTACCTCTCTTCTATCTTCTTTATCTTCTCCACTCTTCGGGCGTGGCGGGCACCGGAGAAGGGGGTGGTGAGCCAGGTTTTAACTATTTCCCGGGCGGATTGTTTATCTATTATCCGCTCTCCCAGGCAGAGAAGGTTGGCATCGTTATGAGAGCGGCTCATCTTCGCCGTATAGGTATTATGACAGAGGGCGGCTCTTATCCCGGGAACCTTATTAGCCACCATAGAAGAACCAATTCCGGTGCCACAGACCATCACCCCTCTCTCTACCTCCCCTCCAGCTACTGCCCGGGCCACGGCCAGAGCGTAATCGGGATAATCAACCGCGGCCGGGCTATTTGTTCCCAGGTCCCTAACTTCATACCCCGTCCTCTCTAAATAGAGCTTCAAATCCTCCTTCATCTCCCAGCCGGCATGGTCACTTCCTAAAGCAATTTTCACCTTAGATACCTATCCTCCTTCTCGATCAATTCTTGAAGACAGCCCTTGATTTCCTGGAAAACTTTTTGATAAGTTGGTAAGGGTTTTCCAATAGGGTCGGGAATATCCGCTGTTGTCCTGGCCGGATTAGGGTTGAATTCTCCGAGCAGGAATATTTTCCCCGAGGCCTCGGGACTGGTCTCTAAAATTCTCCGGCGATGATACTTCTCCATAACCAGGATGAGGTTAGCCTCCTCAATTAAATCTGCCGTTAGAGGGAGGGCCCGATGAGCGGAGACATCTATTCCTTCTTCTCTCATTACCTCTTCCACCGCTGCCGGAGGTTTCATCCCTTCCGGGGCCGCTGTTCCGGCTGAGGCGAGCCGGATATTCTTCTTCCCGGCCTGGCTGAGCATTTTCCGGAAGATACTTTCAGCCATAACGCTGCGGCAGCTATTCCCGGTGCAAACGAAGAGAACGGTTTTAGGCAATTTTGCTCCTCCCAGATTCTTCTCTCTTTATCCGGCCAACAATCTCCCGGCGAAGAACCCGGGTTTTGGCCACACGATGATTTTACCGTAAGTTTCTCTGTTTTACAAGGATTTTTTTCTAAAACTTGTTGATAAATCTAACTGCCGGTGGTATAATGCTACCGGTGACTAAAATGAAAAGAGTTGGGAATGAATTAAATCCGGGGAAAAGGGAGGAAGGGAGGGAGGCCTCCCACATTCTGGTCATAGACGATGAGGAGATAATTCGTAATCTCCTTACCGATGTCCTTGCTGAGGCCGGATATGAGGTTACCGCCGTGGCTAGCGCCGAAGAAGCCCTGAAGAGAGTCAAGGAGATCCCCTTTGAAGTGGTCATAACCGATCTGAAGATGCCCGGTATGGATGGGATAGAGGTTCTCCGCAAGGTAAAGAAAGTGGATTCTGATATTTCTGTTATCGTTATCACCGGTTATGCTACGGTAGAAACCGCCGTGGAGGCAATGAGAGAGGGAGCCTATGATTATCTCAGCAAACCTTTTAATATGGCGGAGATAAGAATCGTGGTTGGCAAAGCTGTAGAGAGGCGGGCCCTGATTAAAGGGGTCAGGAAGAAGGATTATTATAAAGCACTAGCCATTACCGATGGATTGACCGGGATTTATAACCATCGTTACTTTTACGAACTCTTAGAGCGGGAGCTAGTCAGGACCCAACGTTATCCTCAATCTGTTTCCTTGCTGATGATTGATATAGATGACTTTAAAAGCTACAACGATGCCCGGGGACATTTAGCCGGAGATGAGATTCTGAGAAAGGTAGCTCTGGTGTTAAGCAGAGCGGTGCGGCAGGTAGATATTGTGGCCCGATACGGCGGGGAAGAGTTCGGAATAATTCTTCCCCAGGCAGACAAAGAGGGAGCTTCCACTTTGGCGCGCCGGTTGAGGGGAATAATGGAAAAGACAAAGTTTGAGGGAGAAGAAGTGCTGCCCCGGGGACATTTGACCATCAGCCTGGGGGTGGCCACCTACCCGGAGGACGCCAAATCCCGGGAGGAATTAATCCAGAGGGCGGACGAGGCCTTGTATGAGGCCAAGCGTCTGGGAAAAAACCGCGTCTGCTTCTTTGACGGGAGGGGTGAGAGGCAATGACGGAAGAGGGAAGATCTAGTATCTGGCCCGGGTTTATTTTAGCGGTTGTTGTCGGTTGCTTTAGTTGGCATCTAGCCCATCTGCATCCGGCTATAGACTCCCTGGTAGCCGGGATTGTCCTGGGGATAGTTATCAGGTCTATCATCGGAGAGAGAGCCTGGCTCTCCCCCGGTTTTGTCTTTGCCCCTCAGGCTTTTATCCCGGCCGGGATTGTCTTCTACGGAGTGAATCTAAGGTTTCAAAAGTTAGCCGCCGTGCCTTCCCTGGCCTGAGTCCAGGTCATCGTGGGAATGGCCGCTATCTTCATCATCGCCCTCTGGGTGGGCAAAAGACTTAAGGTTCGGGATAAGACCTCTCTGCTTATTGCTACGGGCGCCTCCATCTGTGGGGCCCCGGCCATTGCCATGGCCACCCCGGTAGTAAAGGGGAAATCCGAGGATACCGGCGTGGCTTTAATCACTATTACTATCTTCGGGTTAATGGGTATGCTTATTTATCCCCTGATGTTAATCTGGCTGGAACTCTCCCGGACCGGCTATGCCTTCTTCTGTGCTACTACCCTACCGATGACCGGACTAATAAAAGTGGTGGCGGCCGTCCTGGGAGAAAATTTTCTCGAGGAGGTCATGGCTATCAAGATGGCCCGGATAGCTATGATAATTCCCGTCATCTGGTTTTTATCATGGCTGGTTTCCTCCCGGGGTAAGAAGAGAAAATCCTATCTGGGCAGCGTCCCCTGGTTCATGTGGGTCTTTGTGCTTACCGGGCTAGCCTTTTCCTTCGTTCCTCTGCTTGCTCCTTCGGTCCCCATCCTGGAGCTAGCTGCCGGGGTCCTTTTCACTATGGCCCTGGCCAGTATCGGTCTAACGGCTGATTTAAAAGGTATAGTTAATGCTGGAGGCGGACCTTTGCTTGTCGGTCTAGCAGCCTGGGCGGCGGTTATGATTATCTTTCTGTTGGGAAATCTGCTGCTCGGATATTAAGGAGAGATTGAAGATGTTAGGGGATAAAGAGATCCCGGGGACCGGGCCGATGGTCAGCTTGAGAAATAAAATTACCACCATTATGATAGTGGTGCTCTTACTGCTCGGGTTAGGGATGATGTTTTTCACTCAGATAAAACTTACCCGGATATTGACAGAAGAGCGCCAGCAGCAGGGAATTGCTGTCTCCGAAGAGATTAGTGGGCGAGGCATTTATTTCCTTTTAAAAGAAGACCGATTGGGACTTCAGAAGTTAGTTGAGCAAGAGAAGAAGCGGATGAAGCATGCGGTCTATGCTTTTGTAGTAGATAGCCAGGGACGAGTATTAGCTCATACCTTCCAGGACGAATTTCCGAAGGAACTCCTTGAAGCTAATAAGATTTTGCCCGGCCAGACCGGCAGGGTGCGATTAATAGAAACCGGGGAAGGACGGGTCTATGATGTGGCCGTGCCCATCTTCTCCAGGGAAGATGGAGTAGTGGGAACCAGTCGGCTGGGATTTAGCGAAGAGTACATTAGAAAAGATGTGGCCCGGGCTGTGGGAGCGATTATGGGAGTAACTGCTGTGGCTATGGTGATAGGGACCCTGGTCGCCTTTGGACTGGCTAACTTTATTACCCACCCCCTTTCGGAGCTGGCCGCGGCTGCCCGGGCTGTGGGCCACGGCAACTTAGAGCAGCGGGTGCATATCAAGACGAACGACGAAATAGGACAATTAGGAAAGGTCTTTAATCAGATGATCGCGGATTTGAGGAAATCCGAAACCCAGCTTGAGAAGTATAGCCAGACCTTAAAGCAAAGGGTAGAGGCAAAAACCCGGGAATTAAGACAAGCCCAGGCCCAGCTCGTTCAATCCGGCCGGTTAGCTGCTCTGGGGGAATTAGGAGCCGGGGTAGCCCACGAGCTGAATAATCCCCTGGGAGGTATCTTAGGTTATGCCCAATATCTCTTAGAGAAAGCCAGGAAACCCGATTTTAAGGTTGAGGACTTTAAGGCTTGCGAGAAATACCTGGGCTACATGGAAAAAGAAGCAAAACGTTGTCAGACCATTGTGGGGAATCTCCTTAAGTTCTCCCGTCGCTCCCCGGAGAAGTTCGAGCCGGTGAATACCAACCAGGTCCTTGAAGATACCTTAGCCCTTGTTGGCCATCAGTTGATGATGAAGAAGA
>CAZUTJ010000057.1:0-6294 GCA_964622875.1 uncultured bacterium | reverse complement strand
CTGTCAAGAAATGCCTCGCTTCGTTCGGCTGATTACACAGATTCTAAAAACCCGAGGACACAGATTTTCTTTTGAAGTAATCTGGGTAGTCTGCCTGTTAATCTGTGTAATCAAGTATAGAAAAGTGTTTTATTCTTTACTAGACTTCAAGAAATATTTGCCTTCTCTGCCAGGAAATGGTATGCTTGTAACAAGAAATGCCTCACTTCGTTCGGCTGATTACACAGATTCCAAAAACCCGATTACACAGATTATCACAAGATTAGAACTTAAAATTGAAAGAAAAGGTTAAACATTAATTCTTTTTCTGTGGAAATCTTGTGAAATCTTGTGGTTTTAAATAAGGTGGTATGATGCCCTACTATTATGGAGATAGGCCTCAGATAGGTTTCGGGGGAGGATTAACCCCGGTGGTAAAGCGTTTAATCATTGCCAATGTGGCTGTATTCATATTTCAGATTATGTTGGGGAACGCTGCTTCCCGTCAATTCATCAATTTCTTCGGTTTAGTGCCTGCCTCTGTTTTTCGCCAATTAATGCTCTGGCAGTTTTTTACTTATATGTTTCTTCACGGAGGCCTCTGGCATATCCTCATTAATATGTTTGTGCTCTGGATGTTCGGAAGTGACCTGGAAAGAAAATGGGGCGGGAAAAAGTTTCTCCGTTATTATTTTATTACCGGCATCGGGGCCGGGTTCATCCACTACTTTTCTGCTATTAATTCCTCTATTCCCACCATTGGGGCCTCAGGAGCTATCTTTGGTATCCTGGTTGCTTTCGGGATGACCTTCCCGGAGAGAATAGTTACCTTACTTATTTTCTTCGTTTTCCCGGTAAGTATGAAAGCAAAACACTTAGTTATGCTCTTTGCTCTTATCCAGATTTTTGCCTACTTCGCCTACGGAGAAGCCGAAGGGGTGGCCCGCTTTGCTCACCTGGGAGGGATGCTTATTGGCTACCTCTATCTGAAAGCCGGAAGGAGAGGCTATGGGGAGTTCCCTTCCTGGCCTAACCTCATCTTCCGGATTAGCCAATGGAGAATCAGACAGAGAGCCAAGCAGCGAGAGGAGAGAGAAAAGGAAGAAAATATCGATGCCATCCTGGACAAAATATCCCGTCAGGGAATGGAGAGCCTCACCCAAAGGGAGAAGAGAATATTGCAGAGGAAATCTAAATAGGGCGTCACAAAAATGCCGTCCTTGATGGGGGAGGATTAAGGTGGGGGTGAAACTGAAAGAACTACCCCCTCATCCTTGCCCTCTCCCACGAGGGGAGAGGGTTATGATGACGCCTTTACCGAATATTTACAATAAAGATTATACCAATGAGGAGCGAAAAAAATATGTTTATCAAAAGACTCACTGTAGGGCCGTTAGAGTCCAACTGTTATTTAGTAGCGGATGAAGAAACCAAAGAAGGGATCATTGTTGACCCCGGCGAAGAGGGGGAGCGAATATTAAAAGCAGTGAGGCGGGAAGGAATAGCTCCCCGCTACCTCATTAACACCCACGGGCACATTGATCACATTGGGGCTAACGGTTACCTAAAAAGAAAAATGGAAGGGATCAAGCTTGGCATCCACGCAGCCGATGCCCAGATGCTTATTAATACGGATGAAAACCTATCTAACTTTGTTGGAGAAGGCTGCACCTCTCCTCCCGCTGATTTTTTCCTCAAAGAAGGCGATGAAATAATCCTGGGGAAAATACATTTGCGGATTATCCATACCCCGGGCCACACATTAGGAGGAATCTGTCTTCTCGGTGAAAATAAAATTTTTACTGGCGATACCTTGTTTTCTAATTCAATAGGAAGAACTGACTTCCCCAGGAGCTCAATGGAATTATTAATGCAAAGCTTAAAAGAAAAGCTAATGACTTTGCCGGAAGAGACTGTTATCTATCCCGGCCACGGGGAGACATCCACTATCGGCAGGGAAAAGGCAAGCAATCCCTTCATTTAGACTCGCTCCGCTTGTAATTGTAAATTATAAAATAAAAATGAATTTTTTTCTTTACATCTTGAAATTTATCTGATATAATCTTTCATGCTATGATAAAAATTACTGAAGTAAAAGGTCGAGAAGTGCTGGATTCTCGAGGGAATCCGACGGTAGAAGTAGAAGTAACTGTTGAGGAAGGAGTTCGAGGGAGGGCTATTGTTCCTTCGGGGGCTTCTACGGGCGAACACGAAGCTTTGGAGTTACGGGATGGAGACAAATCACGCTATTTGGGAAAAGGAGTAAGAAAAGCCATAGGCAATATAAACGGGATTATTGGTCCCCGGGTTCAAGGCGAAGATGCTGAGGATCAAACAGCCATTGACAATTTAATGATTCAACTCGACGGGACGGAGAATAAGTCAAAATTAGGAGCTAATGCCATCTTAGGGGTATCCTTAGCCGTAGCCAAAGCCGCCGCCGCCGCTTCCTGCCAGCCTCTTTATCGTTATTTAGGGGGAGAGGAAGCCAGAGAATTACCTGTTCCTATGATGAATATTATCAATGGCGGTTCTCACGCTAACAATAATATTGACCTCCAGGAATTTATGGTTATGCCGGTGGGAGCTAAAAGCTTTTCTGAGGCTCTGCGTATGGGAGCAGAAATATTTCACCACCTAAAGACAGTTCTCCGGAAAAAAGGTTGCTCAACTGCCGTCGGAGACGAGGGGGGATTTGCTCCTCACCTCCACTCCAACGAGGAAGCTATAACAGTTATCCTCAAAGCCATCGAGGTTAGCGGTTATAGGGCCGGGGAAGATGTCTGCCTGGCCCTGGATCCGGCCGCCAGCTCCTTCTATAGCGAAGGTAAGTATAACCTCTCTTCTGAACCCCAACCAAAAAAGTCCGCGGAGGAGATGATTGATTTCTATGATGGCTTAGTAGCCAGACACCCTCTTATCTCCATTGAAGATGGACTTGCCGAAGATGACTGGGGGGGATGGAAGAAGCTAACCGACAGATTAGGAAAAAAGATTCAGATTGTCGGAGACGATTTGTTCGTTACTAATGAGAAACGGTTGAAAAAAGGTCTGGAAAAAGGAGTGGCTAATTCCATTCTTATCAAAGTAAATCAGATCGGCACTCTGACTGAGACCCTGAAGACGATAAAATTGGCTCAGGAGGCCGGATATACCGCGGTTGTTTCTCACCGCTCGGGAGAGACTGAAGATACTACCATTGCCGATATTGCCGTAGCTACTAATTGCGGCCAGATAAAGTCCGGTTCCTTGTCTCGAACGGACAGAGTGGCCAAATATAATCAGTTGTTACGCATAGAGGAAGAATTGGGAGAAAAAGCTATCTTTAAAGGCAAGGAGACCTTTTATAACTTGAAGCACAGGAATTGAAATTCCTGTGCTTGATTACACAGATTAACAGGCAGATTACACAGATTACTGCCAAAGAAAATCTGTGTCCTCGGGTTTTTGGAATCTGTGTAATCAGCCGAACGAAGTGAGGCATTTCTTGACGAAGATAATTATCATTATCCTCATCTTAGGAACCTTGCTTGTCTATCCTAGCTATCGGGATTTGAGGAAATTTAACCGGGAGCTGGTCAGCTTAGATGAGAGTATCAGAGAATTAGAGGAGACCAACAAAAATCTGCGCCGAGAGATAGAGGCTCTGCAGGAAGACCGTTTCTACATCGAGAAAGTGGCTCGGGAAAACCTGGGCCTGATTAAGCCCGGGGAAATCATCTATAGAATTGTCTCCTCATCAGAATTTACCCCCTCACCTTAATCCTCTCCCCCGAGGGAGAGGGAAGAGCGAGGGGAAAAGGAAATTTTCCGGCAAACTTAAGAAAACAGCGCGGGGTGGAGCAGTCTGGTAGCTCGTCGGGCTCATAACCCGGAGGCCCCTGGTTCGAATCCAGGCCCCGCTATTATTTTTCAAGGTTGTTTCTACTCAGGTTGCCAGGTTCACGGTTGGTTGCCTAAAAGTTCAATCTTGATCAGTTTAACCTTGAACCGTGAACCCCGGAACTTTAAACCTGAGTAGTTACATGCTTTTTAGGGTAATCAAAAAAAATAAAAATGCCTTTACCTGGCGCTGCCTCTTTCCAGGAATTAATGTCAAAATCTAGACAAAAAATACCACATGTGGGTATGTTTCCAACCTGGTAATTGGTAAAGGATTCGGCCAGCATGCTAAAATCAGGATTATGACCGAACAACATGACCTGATTAAATGAATCATCAATATTCCGGATCACCTGGAGTAAAGCTGATATATCCCCTTCATACACAGACTCATCTGCAATAATTTTTTTTTCCGGAAACTTTATTTCCTTAGCCATGATTTGAGCAGTTTTAAGCGCTCTTTTTGCTGGGCTGGAAATGATCAGGTCAGGCTTGACTTTATATTTATTCAGGCGCTTTCCCATGAAGGGGGCGTCCCCTTTACCCCGCTTACTTAGCGGTCTCTCAAAGTCAGCTAAATGCGGATTTTTCCAGCTTGACTTGGCATGCCTGATTAAATACAGTCTTTTCAATTTACAGCAAGCCCCTTTGATTGTTTATTGGGAGCGCCATATAAGGCTAAGTTCTTATTTTTAAAACGCTCATCCCGGGTAATCTCTGTACCGAACCATTCAGGAGGCGTAAAAGAATCGCTAGCGCTCAGAGATTCAAATTCTACTTCTGCTGTCACCAGGCCCGACAGAATGCCGTGATAAACATCCAATTCGATGGTAACGCCCTGGTATTCAATTTCATAGCGTCTCTTCTCTATCCTTCTCCCCTGGGTCAGGGGCCAAAGGCTCTCAAACTGCTTTCGGGTAAACTCAATTTCGGTTTCTTCTCTTTCTATCCCTTGATCACTTTTAACAGCCTGATAGCACCTATCACCCTTTTTTCTCAACCTCACCTCAACACCATCTTCCGTAACGGCAAGATAACCCTGGATAATTTCCCTATGTGGATACGAATGCAAATCTTGGGGTACCTTTTTTACTAAAAACTTTCGTTCTATCTCCCTGGATTTTATAGGTGCTTCCATATGTTGAAATCCAAATACCAGATAAATCTGGTAAATCCAAAATCCAAATGTCAAAATCCAAATAAATTCCAAAATCCAAATGTCAAAATTTTGACATTTATTCTCTTTGTTTTTTTGACATTTGACATTTGACATTTATTTGAAATTTGGATTTTGTCATTGGTCATTTATTTTGTCATTTGTCATTTGTTTTATCTCGCGCCATAAGTGCTCATAAGCTTGTGCCGCTCTTGATCTTGGCCGAGCTCGAACTACCGGTTCGCGATATATTCCCATTTTCTCAACATCGGATAAATATGGAATTTGGCTTTCCAGAAATTGTCCATCTTTAATAGCCTGACGCTCAATGATTTCCCGATGCATCCGCTTACGTCTCTCCACCATTGAAAAAAACGCAAAAATCTTAGACTGATCCAATTGTTCGTTCTTAAAAAAGCCTAATAATTTTTTGTATGTACGCATAGATAGTATGGTTGGAATACAAGGAATGAAAAGGTAGTTCGCAGCATAAAAAATATTCTCCGCTACCAGCGTTATGTTGGGGGGGGAATCTAAGAAAATAAAGTCATATTCTTCTTTTAACGGCTCTAAAATTTCTTTTAGCCTCCTTCTTGATCGTTTTAAATTATCTAAGGCAATATCCAAATTACGAAAGGAGAAATTTGACGGCAATAAATCCAAATTTTCATAATCCGTACTTTTAATGTTCTGATCAATTTTTTTGCCCCCTTTAAGTAACTTTTTTGAGTTAAATTTTTTCGAAACTCTGATTCTAAAATAAAAAGAGGCTGATCCTTGCGGGTCTAGATCACATAATATGGTCTGAAAACCATCCCGGGCGGCCAAATAGGCCAAATTAACCGAAGCCGCTGTTTTGCCCACGCCACCTTTAATGCTATAGAGAGCAATAGTATTCAATTATTGTCTCCTATGCAGAAGTCAGACTTCTGACTTCTGTATTCTGACTTCCCTTAAACACTAAAAAGCTGATGAAACAAGGCAATATTTTCTTGCCTGCTAAAATCATCGAACCTCTGGCTGAAAGCTCTACGGACATTTTGTTGTCTTTGAAATAAAATAGCCATCAAGCCCCCAACAGCGGTAACAATTTTCCAATATTCCCTATTTGTGGGAACAAGATTCTCTGAGTAAGCTTTTAGTTTTTCCTGCTGGACAGAGAGATCATTAAAATCCCCCAAATTATCCTGCAATTTTTTTAATTGCTTAATTAAAATCGCCATTTCCTTTTCGGGGAATAGTGAAGCAAAAAATTCCAATAGATAGCGTAATTTTTT
>CAZUTJ010000056.1:0-6294 GCA_964622875.1 uncultured bacterium | reverse complement strand
ATATCTGCCTTTCTTTTCTTTTTCTATCCGGACGGCCACGGTAGGAACAAAAATCGGGTGGGAACTCTCTATCCTCTTTCATCCCCTCATGGGTATGGACAAAATCAGGTGAACAGGTGAAAAGAGATAATCCGTCCGGGATAAAACCTATTTCATCAAGATATTCCTTAACCCCAAAATCACTTTCTTGATTATCAAAGGCGATTATCTCTATCCATAACCATTTTTCAAAGTTACTTGCTTGTTGGTTAAGCATTATTTATCTCCTTAATTTTACCCTGGTTCTGTCAAAAAACTAACCACAGAGAACACAGAGAATGTTCAGTATTAAAGAATTATCAAGGTTATTACCACAAAGACACTAAGAACACTAAGATTACTTGTTAATTCTCAAGGGCTTAAAGATTACCATAGAAACACGGAAGGACGGAAGCCCGGAATAAGAATTAATGGATAAGTTTTTTAAATTCTAAAGGTATTTTTCCGTGTCTCCCTACTTCCGCGTTTCCGTGGTTAGATTTTTTTGTTTTTGACATTACCAGGATTCATCTTTAAGTTCTTATCTGGTGATAATCAGGGTAATCTGTGGTTAATCTTAGTCTTTTTTTGAGAGCACAGAGAATTAAATCTTACTCTGCGACCTCTGTGGTTTATTCTTTCATCTTTTATTTGACACTACCTTTACCCTTTCTAACAGGGCTAAAAAAATCACTTTTCTATTCCCCTGATGAAACGACTAAGTCGCGGAAATAACGAAAGTTATCAAAGGGGACATCAGGCGGAATGCCATGGTCGCACCCAGCTACAAATCCGCCTCCCGTATCCAGAAGTTCGCGCACCTTAGGAATTACTTCGCGAGCAATGGCTTCACGACTATGGGCCAGGACCCGCTTATCAATGCCGCCAATGAGGAAGCTTATTTGGGATCCATGCTGGCGGCGGATTTTGCGGACATCCATTCCGGCGGCTACTTCCATTGGATGCATCACATTTATGCCGGCATCAAGCCAGAGGGGTATAAGCTCAGTGATATTCCCGTCCGAATCCATTCCGATAACTTTAACCCCGTTCTGCTGTAATATCTCAATCATAACGCGATAGAATGGCAGACAATATTTACGATACTTCTCCGGAGACAGAAGTGGCCCATGGTTAAAAGCCATATCCTCCCAAAACATTACCCAATCAAGCTGAATACCAGCAGCAAAAATGCGCCTGGCCAGGGTAGAATAGAAATAAGTAAGATGTTCCATCATTTCCTCAACAAGACTGGGGTCATCATAAAAAATATAGCTTGCATTCTCAACCCCCATCCAGCTGCGGATATAGCCATAGGTGCCCCCCAACCAGGCACCTAGCGGTGTACTGCGAATGGGTGAAGCACGACCAATTTCAGCGAGATTGTCGGGAAGGCGACCGGGAATATCAGGATTTAAACGGGACTTTAGGTCACTCCAACCGGCCCCATCCCTAACTGGATAAGAGAGATGTTGCGGCATAGCCGGAGGAGGGATATTCTTTAGCACCTTCACAGTTTCGCCACTTTCAATTCTCCGTATTGTATAGTCAGTAGTTTCCTCAAGAAGTTTTGATTCAAAACAAGGAAGGGGGCCATTATTTATAGATATCCTATCGTTCCCAAAAATATCTATATGATCCATCCCAAAATAGTCAAATAGTCCCCGGCGGTCAAGACCTTTTGGTAATCCCTCAGATTCCCAGCGCTTCTGGGTAGAATCGTAAGCAAAGTAATCCCCATAACTTGGCCGATCAGGCTCCGAACAGGTTAAAGTCCGTATAAAACGTTCCCGTTCATTCATTTTAGATTTTCATCTCCTACTTTTTGGATCCATCTTCGTGTCCACTCAACAGCATCTAATCCTAAGTCGCAAATGCAACTGGCTAAGAAAATTATTCCTTCAATTCGCCCTTGCCGAAGCCATTCCAATCCCATCCGGCATTGTTTTTCCATTAAATGAACAGGCATTGGTTTGCTTTCACCGTAGTCATACATATAACAACCCAGAACCCTGCGGCAAGACGGAGACAACTTCTCAACTCGCTCAAAATTACGCTCAAGATTTTCTATCTCTTTCGCTTGCCAGGTCCAGAAGGTTACCACATCGCATTGCTCAAGATGCTCCTCTAGGGATAGTTTCAATTGTTGATTATAGAGAACTACCCAGAGGTCCAATTTGCGACCGGATACAGTAAGCTGGCCCTGAATGTCTACCAGTTGTTCCGGGCTGAGGGCGGCCTCCTTTTTACCATCTTTAACGAGGCGCTCAAAGAAATCGTCCATGATAACACCCTGGATGTTTACAAAGCGGGAAGCAAGGTCACGAACTAAGGTTATCTTATCTTTTTCTAAAGCACAACCGCCAGCTCCAACAACAGACCACACCACCCGTTTCAGGGGACTAAGCGCCATAGCATATTGCTCGAATGGAGGCACTGGCTCATCCTTATATTCTACCATTATTAGATTGGGTACTTCAAGATAGAATGCGGCCTCGGCAGCGGTCATTCGCGAGAGACCTTTTATTCCATATTGATTATTGTGACTACCAGCCTCATGCCCCCAAAGCCAGAGTTTATCTCTTATCTTTGCCATACTTTTTCCTCCTAATTGACAATTTTTAAAATAATTATAGAAACTCATAAATTATACTTCTCACAAAGAGTCCGTATTAATGGAGTCAAACTCTCAAGTCCATCTTCAGTTATAACGAAACCTTCTTCCAGGCGATTTGACCCGGCTGGATGTCCAAAAAGACTTACATCAGTATTTACCGTCATCCCGGCCTGAAAAAACATCTCGGTCTTTTCGTCAGGATAAGGAGATTCTGCTTCCGCTAATCCGCAACCGTGTAAGGGGGGATAAATATCATATGGCGAGAGATTCTTTTTGCGAAATACATTACGCACTGCCTGGACAAATTCTTTAGCCGGTTTGCCTGGCCTCAAATGAGGGAAGCCGGCATTAGCAGCTTCTATCAAAGCCTCTATGAGAAATTTTTGTTCCGCAGATGGTTTCCCGGCTACGAAGGGAAATTCAACTGTTGCTACATAGCCTTCGTATTGTACCGCTATAGCCGCCATTATCATATCACCGTCTTTAATAATTTTCTCTGTAGGCCGACCAATGATAGTATCTGCTCGTTTGCCACTTCCGAAGACGGTAAAAATAATAGCCTCGGCCCCGGCTGAGCGGGCCGCTCCTTCTGCCTTTCCGGCCGCATATAATTCTGTCCGGCCGGGAAGAGCATTTTTCCTAAGCTCTTCATAGGCAATACAGGCCAATTTCCCGGCTTCTTTTAGACAGAGAATTTCTCTTTCTGATTTAATAAGGCGCATTTTCTCTAGAAGGTCATCTGTCGGTACAACCTCAATCCCCGGATAAGCTTTTATTATCCGCTCATAAATTGGCTGGGGGATATCCCGGCTGCCAACCATTCCCAATCTTTTACCACTTCCCATTATTTCAGGCAAAATCTCTCTTAGCGAAGAAAAGGTGGCCAGTGAATACTCAATCTCTTCCGGCACACTTACACAAAGAAATTCTTTGATATTACGGTAATCTTTCCAGGCCAACATTTCTTGAGCATACTTTTCTCCCTCCGGTGCTCCCGCTATTATCGGTTCCCCTTTTTTAGCAATAAAAGTTGCCGCCCGTTCAAATATGGGCCAAAAGTTTGAGACATATCTAAGATTTTCTTTTCTATATTCATCTCCATATACCATCATCGCATCAAGTTGGCATTTCTTCATCTCTTCCTGAATTAGAGATATCCGCTTTTGAAATTCTTCTTGGTTAAGAAAACTCATGGTTTCCTCCTCTATAACTGTTCCAGGATGTCTATTTTTTTGGGAACAAAATAAGAAGAAAGGAATGCTTCCCCGTACTGAACACCGATCATACTCCCCCGCAATTTTGCTAACCCTTCAGCATGGTGCAACATACCGGCAACTACTGCCTGTTGTGACGCATAGCATTTTAAGGCTTCTAGCTTAGCCGGGAAGGTAGCGGTTATATCTACTAGATGAGAGACTTCAGGCAATAATTGTAATACCTCAAAATAATACAGCGCTTTTGCCTTCCAGGGTTCTCCTAAGTCCAACGATGCTTCCCAGCCTGCCTGCCACCAGGCCTCGGTCACGACTGTGGCTAATGCTTTATGGGTCATATAGTCAAGCCAGTAATGGGTAAATATAATATCAGGACGGTATTTACGTATCATCTTAATAGCAAGTTTATAGGTTGCTTCATTAGCCGAGACACCATAATCTGTATAGTTAAAGGTCTCATAGCCACCAATTCCTAATATTCTCCCGGCAGCTTGGCGCTCTTTAGCACGAGTCTCAATAATTCTATCCTTCTCTTCCATCTGTGAATAACCTTCATTCCCCGTGGCCAGGACAACTTCGGTAATCTCAGCCCCTTGGTTGGCAAATTTACGGATAGTTCCACCCAAAGCAATGGCGTCATCATCGGGATGCGCACAAAACATCAAGATTTTTTTATTCATATCCAATCACGCGCCTAGTTCTTGCACAACATCCGTGTAAAGTTTTATCCGCTCCACAGGCGTTCTTGGAGTAATGGGACTGCCTATGCTCATGACAAATCGGTTGCCGTTTTTCTTTCCTGCCTCCAATTGCCTTTTGATTTCTGTTCGAAGTTCAGTTTCAGTGCCGTCTTGCAAAAGGGCTATGGAATCAAGATTGCCGAAAACGGTACAACGTCCATCCACTTTGGCAATAATCTCCTCAATATCAACCGTGAAACCTTTCTTGCTCTCTTCAAAATGGACGGCATCCGCCCCGACCTCCAGTATGGCCTCCAGCCGATCGCCAGGATTCCCGCAGTAGTAGTAGATGCTCTTCAGACCACAGGCGCGAATTTCCTGCACACACTTTTGGAGAATGGGAACATTGATCTGCCAAAACAACTCTGGACTGATCTGGTCTGTCAAACATTCTTCAATCCAGACTGCATCAGCGCCCAGGGCGGAGACCATGCGGATTCTCTGGGTTACGTTCCTGAGAATCCGTCCGGCTGCATATGAGGCTAAATCACCGTCCTGCGCCAGAAACACCATCATCCCCTCATAGCCCAGCAAGCTATAGAACGACCAGAGGGGGGAGGTAATAGCGCCATAGAGTATCAAATCAAGAGCGTTGCCTATGGCAGTGGCGGTGTCATGTCTGCCCTCCGCCAGAAATGACGCCCTGTCAAACGCTGAGGCCTGAGAAATCAAGGCGTCGACTTCGCTCTGGGTCGTGGGTAGCAAATCGAGGGCAAAGTGTTTGGAAGATGTATTGATACCACCTGGCGTGGGCTCCTGCAGGTGTTCCTCATCGCCTGTTTCCTCATCAATACGCCACACGCCGTTCTGGCGTTGCTCGTAGCGCTGATGGGATCGCTCCGCCCGCGAGGGACACGGTCGTACCTCGAGCCACTCCAATCCGCTTCTTCTGCAGAAGTCCCTTACCCAGATAACCTCCTCGTTAATCTTACCGCTGAACGTATACCACCACGGCACTTCAGTAAATGCAAACCAGTGGTCTCGGATGAATATGCCGTCGTAGGATGCAACTACGCCTATCTCAGGTGTCCCCTCAGGGGTGAAGGCGCGCCGGATCTTCTCACGTGCGGTCATCACTCTCCTTAAGCTCAATAGCTGATTAGCATGCAGTGCTTTCTCCCTTACCTAACAGCTTAACAGCCTAACAGCCTTCAGCCTAACCTACCTGAGTAGTTACCACTACCTTTCTTATCTGCCCGGCAAACATTAATTCATATCGCATCTGAATAATCCTCTCATTTTAATACCGAAAAACCCATTGTGGTATAATAGGCCAGGTTCGGCTGTCTGATGTCCATTCTTCCCATCTGGCAGATAACAGGGATAGAGCTTTCCATCATCAAGGCATACTGCTGCCCGACGGGGATCTGGTAATCTTTCCGGCCCAGTGGTTTATCCAATCTGAAACATCTAACCCTTGCCCCCGGAACTTCTAAATTCTCTATTTTCTCAGGGGCCTTGTCCTCATAGAATACGGTGATTGCAATCCGCGCCTTCTTTTGATTCGGATTCAATATTATTAAAGATTCATGGCCCCGGGGCTTTTTATTGCCCGGAGGAGGCAGTTCTCCGTCAGGAAACAGCCATATTTTTCTGCCCAACATTTTACATCTCCAGAGTCTCAATAATACCTAAGACTTTTACGTAAATATTCGGCATTGTCCCGAAGTTGTATGATTTTACGTTTTTTAATATAAAAAATTGG
>CAZUTJ010000055.1:0-6305 GCA_964622875.1 uncultured bacterium | reverse complement strand
TCGTTTGCAGAGAGGGCGGCCAAAGAAGGTAAAATAGAACCGTCCCCATTTTATTTTTACTCCATCACCTTCAACCTAATCCCCTTCAGCCTAACCTACTTGAACAACTATTTACTTCCTACCACTAATCCAGGCTCGGTTTTTAATCTAATACCTTCTATCAGTTTTAGATCGTTTTCTTGAAGGTATTCTTGCCATTGTTCCTTGTTTTTTGTATCTCCAGGTACCAATTTCAATAACTTCCTCGCTGGTTATCTAATTAAAAAGAGGCCTATCCCCCTTTTTTTGGCAGATAAGCTTCCTCCCTTTTGTGCCCCTACTTCGGCGGGCACTGGCAATCCCACTCCGGTATCGCCTTTACTGAGCCGCTTGTGTACTCGTCCAGACGACGGCCCAGCTCACGGTAGCGGGCGTCAATCATGCCGAAACGTCCCTGGATGGTTTCTATCCCCGGTGGCTTATTATGACTTAACCACATAACCCGGAAGGTATCCGCCATCATTCGTATGCTCCTTCGCACATGAGGGATTTTTTTTCTGAGCAGGCCAAGTGACTGTTTGTCTTTTTTCCGGTAAGCGGCCAGCAATTCCGCCGCCAGACCGTAACGATCGGCAAAGGCTTGCGAGATGCAATAAGCATATTTCATGTTACCGGCGGCCCGATCCCGGATATATGGCCTCAGACTCCTGGCCAGCGAAGCGAATCCACCAGCTAATTTTGCCATTTTCCTGGGATTATCTTGGGCATAGGTGCGAAAATGGGTTTCAAAAAACGGATCATCCCACATATTCGGCTGCAAGCCCTCCACACCGCCATGGATTTCGCCGGCCAGAATATGCGCCGAGTAATTACCTCCACAGATGGCCGAAAAACGCTTTTCCAGGTCTAAGCCCAGCGGCTTTTTTCGGCCATAGGCCTTATCTCCACAGTAAACCATACCGGCAAAGGCCGAGTCGTGGTCACAGTAGGCGCCATTGTCGCCCCACTGAGTGAAAAATATTTCTTTTACTTTCGCTTCGCAGCAGGCATCAATGCAGGGACCGACTGTTCTTTCAGTGGTTCTCGAGTCATACCAATACCGGTCCCAGGTCCATATTCCGGATCCTATCAAGGGTTCCTTTCCCAGGTTACGGTGGCGCTCTATCCAATCCTGGTAGAATTTTTTGTCTCGGTGATAGTAGTCCCAGTAAACAAGTTCTACTTCTCCGGGGATTTTTTTGATCACACTCTTAGGAATAACGGTTGAGGGGTCATAATAGTCACCGCTCTCGCATCCGAGGCGGAAATACATATCTGACCAGATCATCGGCTTCAGGTCATACTTTTGGCAAATCCCGACAACTTTTGTCAGGTGCTCGTTGAAAAGAGCAAAGCCGCGGCGGTAGCCAAATCTATCAAGATAGCGCCCGCGACCGAGGTCATGAGTTTCATCCATGCCAATATGGATGCGGTTGGTTCGACATACCTTTTTCCACTGGCGAATCATCTTATCCACCAGGTCATAAGTTTTCTGCTCACCTACGAGCATGACATTAGCTGTGTCCTTTACCGGCGCATAGACAGCATGCCGGAGTATTTTTTCCAGATGGCCAAGAGTTTGAATACAGGGAACTACTTCGATATTCAGCCTGGCGGCGTAAGCGTCTATAGCCTTCAGCTCTTTTTCTGTGTAGGCACCTCGTTGATACCCAAAGAAAGGCTCTCCCGGTAATTCATAGGTATCCTCAGTATAGAGCATGACCATATTGTAACCCAACAGTGTCAGCCGACGCATCCAGGTCTTTAGGTGCTCCACGGTCATGACCGCATTCCGGGAGCAATCAAGCATAATTCCAAGCGTAGAAAACGGGGTTATCTCCCGGTAGATAGAGTTATTTTTGACCAGCCCGCTCAACAGTGCCCCCAGGGCTCGTCCCGCCTGGGCCGACGTTGAATAACGCACTTTCGCTGATTTTCCCCTCAGCTTTATTTCGCCCATACCGGCACTATTAGCTTTCGCAAAAGATACTGCAATTCCTTTACCGTTACCCGGGGATAGAGGATATTCCGTTGCCAATGTTTTCAACATAGTTCTCAGCTCAGCCGGGACCTCTTTTATGTTCCAATTCAGTCGTATTTTCATCATCTAACCTCCTCATAGAAAAGGGATCAGAGTGTTTTTTCAGCTCTGCCCTAAAGTTACTTGATTTTAGGTTCTTTAATATATGAACTTACCCCCTCACCCCCGCATCAAGTGCGGGGCAGGCTTTAATCCTCTCCCCCTGGGGAGAGAGGAGGGTGGCGGGAAAAGAAAAGGAAGGAGAGGAAGAAAAGGGACGGTTGTCCCCTTTTTCCCCGCTCCGGTCAGTCGGATTTAACTACCTGAGAGATGGCGCTTCTGGAAAAGTCCATCTTTACATTGTCGGCCACTTTCACGGTGATAATATCCTCTTTTACGTTAGCAATTATTCCCCGAATTCCTCCAGCGGTAACTACCTTATCCCCCTTCTTCAGGCTGGCTCTCATTTCTTCTGTCTTTTTCCTCTCCTTCTTCTGGGGAAGCCAGATGAGGATATAGAAAATGAAGAGGATGATAATAAGGGGAACAAAAAAACCCACGGTTGGAGCCGCCTCGCCCGAGCCACCGGGAGGAACTCCCATAGCATAAACTTCACTGAACATCACTGCACCTCCCTTCATTTAGCCACTGATGAACACGGATAAAACCAATTAAAGATGAAACCACAAGATTACACAAGATTTACACGAGAGAATAATAAAAATTTTAGAAATTATAAGAAAAATCTCGTGACAATCTGTGTAATCTGTGGTTAAAGCTCTTTTGCTCTTAATTTAAATCTTTTATTTTTTATCAGTGGATATCCGTGGCTATTTTGTTTTCTTTGTATTTACCTGTGGTTTATACTTTACCATACTTCTCCCGAAAATCCTTCTCAAATTCAGAAAAACTATCCTTCAATATTGCCTGGCGCATCTTTTTCATCAACTGGGTATAGAAGAAAAGATTGTGGTAAGTGTTAAGGCGCAGGCCTAAAATTTCATCGGTGGCGAACAGGTGCCGTAGATAGGCTCGGGTAAAATGACGACAGGTAGAGCACTGACAATTTTCATCAAGGGGAAAGAACTGACGAGCACACCCAGCGTTCTTGACGATAATCTTGCCCGAGCTGGTAAAAGCGGTTCCATTGCGGCCGCAACGGGTAGGAAAAGCACAATCGAACATATCCATTCCCCTCTTCACGCTTTCCACTAAATCGAGGGGTTTTCCCATTCCCATCAAGTAGCGAGGCTTATCCCGGGGAAGAAGGGGGGAAGAATAGTCCAGCACTTCATAGGTTAAGGTTTTAGCTTCTCCCACGCTCATTCCTCCCAGAGCATATCCGGCAAAGTCTAGATCTATTAATCTTTTGATACATTCCTTCCTCAACTCGGGATAGAAACTTCCCTGGACAATACCAAAAAGCGCCTGCCCTTTAGAAGGGGAAATTTCGACTTCCGCTGCATGGGCCTTTTTCGACCTCTCCGCCCAACGACAGGTCCTCTCCATGGAGGTGCGGGCGTAATCGTATTCACAGGGATAGGGAGGACATTCGTCCAGAGGCATAATAATGTCTGCTCCCAGGGCCTTTTCTATCCTGATTACTTCCTCGGGGCTAAAAAAACGAGGAGAGCCGTCAATATGAGACTGGAAGTGAACTCCTTCCTCGCTAATTTTCCGCAGGGAAGCCAGACTGAGGACCTGATAACCGCCGCTATCAGTGAGAATAGGCCGATCCCAATGCATAAACCGGTGCAGGCCTCCCGCTTCTTCAATTATATCAACTCCCGGTCTCAAGGTCAAATGATAAGCGTTGGTTAAGAGAATCTCAATGCCTATCTCTTCTAGCTCCTTGGGACTCAACGTCTTCACCGTAGCCTGAGTTCCTACCGGCATAAATACCGGTGTCTCCACGCTACCGTGAGGAATGGTAATTCTTCCCGCCCGGGCTCCGGTTTCTTTATCTTCGTGAATTAGCTCAAACTCAAACATATTAAGGTGTAAGTTTTTCCTGTATTCTGTATTCTGTATTCTGTATTCTGTATTCTGTATTCTGTATTCTGTATTAGGAGAGACTTATTTTAAAATCCAGGATTTTCAATAATACTTAGATTTTCACTGCAGACTGTAAACTCCCGAGCGAAGCGAGGGTTATCTTACTTAGCATTAAGCGATTTTTCTAATTCTAGGTTGCGAGCCAAATCTGTGTACAGTACTTTCATTCCAAAACTAATAGAACGTCTGGTCATGGTTGAGCCAATGCGCCCGGCTCCCACCATCCCCAGGGTCGCTCCAGTGATATCTGCGCCAAAAAATTGCATTGGCCCCCATCCTTTCCATTAACTGCTGCGCATAAAAGTGTCGCTCTCCACAATTCTGCGGGCAACGCTAATTCCTCAACAAGCACACGATCTTCAAGATTTACTTCTACTGAATGCCCTGCTTCTGTGAGCAAATCCAACCCTTCTTGAGGTATATGCCTGGTAACATATATGTTGGCTTTCACCGTTTGCCTATTTCAACTACCTCATCTATTGCTTTTCTCACCATATTAATTGCTGCCCGCCGGCCCGCAGAATCGGGATCGTTCAAATTCAATTTGCGGGTTAAGAAACAAGGCTGAGCGCCAAAGGCCTAACGTTTACCGGATTTACCTGTGTTTATCCGTGGTTACGAAGTTTTCTTGTCCTTTGTGTTAATCATTAAAACTGAACGAATAGAGTTTCGCCTTGTTGAGTTCAAACTTCAGCCGGATTTTTTTGCCAATCATGGATGAGAAATCCAGGTTGTTTTTCCAAATCACTTTACCATCCGTGATTTCGGTGTTGGTTTCGTATTCCCATTCCCATTTTTTCGGCTGACTGGTAAGGGGCTTGCTACCCACGAGTTTCTTGCCCTGCTCATCAACAAGCGTCACCCGGACCGATCCACTGCCACGAACATCAGCACTGATGCATAATGATTTGCCAATACATGTTATCTGCCTGGTGGTAATGACTGCCTGGGTATCGTCAAAGGCTGGTTCGTACCCGGCGAAGCCATCCGGCCGCAAAGTGGCTAGACATAAACCAGCATCACGCCAGCCGTTATGATAAGCAGGGTCACCCATGTAGTAGATACGAATCTCATTCTTCAGAAACACGGGGTAGGATGTATATACACAACCCCAATCGTAAGCGCCCATTTCCCTCGCGTTGGCGATTAGCGGCAGGCCGGGGTTAATACGATACCACTTAACGGTGTCCGGACTCCAGGCCAGCTCTGTGTGAACGCGGTCGGTATGCCCGTTGTAGATGGCAGGCAGCCCGATGTAGATACCCCCATAGCGAAAGACGGGCATGGAATAAATCTGATGTTTCAGTCCCAGTCGGTAATTAGATAAAACCACCCTGGACTTTGTCCACTTAGTAAAATTACGGCTTTCGCATCGTCCGACTACGCGGTCCGGGCTCCACAGGCGCGTGATGAGAACGTATTGTTCCAGCTCAGGCACCCAGAAAGCATTGTTGTGCGTGTCACCTGCCGCATCAGTTTCCGGACAGGACACATCCTTCCAGTGCAGGCCGTCCGGTGAAAACGCCACCGAAACATAAAACTCCTCCGGATCTGATACAGAATAATCCCTAAAGACCATTTTGAAGCGCTTAGCCGGGTCTTGTTCACGTAAATCTTTGAATATACCCGCACCGTGTGGACCACGGTCAAGAGATGGAGGCAACTCCCGCGATGCTTTGGCAAATCTTGAGATTGTCTGTGCACTGAAAACAATGTTGTTCTTCTTGCTGCCATTTAACTCGGCAATCCCAAGCTCAGGTTTTTCCCAATGGATACCGTCCCTGGAGATAGCGTAGCAGACCCCACTATCTCGCCTGGGGCGCGTTTGGAGATCTCGGGCCTGAAAGTAGGTAATAGTATCACGCTTCTCAGGCGGTGTAGCAACTACAGCCTTATCAACAATCCAGGGGGTATACCAGCACTTGTAGAGCTTGTCCTGCTCATCAAAGATGACGTTAGGGTACCCGTTGGAAATGTTGGGCTCCCACGGTTTGTCTCCCTTGAACAAGGGATTCCGCTTGTCTTTTTTTACCTTGCCGAAGGTGAGCTTGGCCCCCTTTGTCTTATCAATGATCCGGGAGTCCGGAACAAGAAACTTTGTCCGTTTCAATTCATACTTCATATTATCCTCTCACACTTCCTGTGGCTCTTGCTAGAAATATAGCCCGTCCCAAAAGTTTTGCAACATTTTTGCTTGAGGTATAGGAAAACA
>CAZUTJ010000054.1:0-6354 GCA_964622875.1 uncultured bacterium | reverse complement strand
TGTGCCCGCAGGGTGCTTTGCCTTTAATGCCGAGCACCCTTATACCCTAATACCCTAAAGGGCACAAGCGGGCACAGGCGGGCACAAGCAAGCTCGGCCACTACACCGATAACGATACGGCGTTGCAGAGTATTTATGTTTAGCAATTTAACAGTTTAGCAATTTAACAGTATTTTCTCTACCCGGGAGAGGAAGCTTCCTTCCTTTACCCTGGTTTCTACTTCATCTCCAACCTTCAAAGTGGCTACTTCCCTAATTACGGTTCTCTGAGGAAGTTTTAGGGATAGACTATAACCCCGGCTGAGGACACTCAGGGGGCTGAGACTTTCTAATCTCCCGGCCAGAGTCGCTAACCTCTCCCGGCCAAGCTCGAGAAGATGGTCCATTTCCCGGGTTAAGTTCCCCACCAAATCATCTATCCGTTGTTGATATTGGCGAATAGTTTCCTTCGGCTGGCGGAAAGCATAGCTTTCCCTTACCGCAACCAATCTATTTTTAAGGAGAGTTAAGGTATTTAATAAAGCGCGTTTTGTCCGCTCTTCCAGGGCTTCTATCTCGTTGACCAGCTTTTCCTTAGTCGGGACTACCAGCTCAGCGGCGACAGAGGGAGTGGGGGCCCGGAGGTCAGCTACGAGATCGGCGATGGTATAATCTATTTCGTGGCCGACGGCGGAGATAACGGGAATGCGGGAACGATAGATAGCCCGGGCGACTGTCTCTTCATTGAAGGCCCATAAATCTTCCAGACTTCCGCCTCCCCGACCGACGATGATAACCTCAACCTCTCCCCTCTCATTCAGCTCATCCAGAGCCTGGCTAATTTCCTCGGCCGCTCCCGGCCCTTGCACCCGCACCGGATTAAGGAGAATTTCTACATTGGCAAATCTTCTCTGGATAACCTTAATTATATCCCGGATAGCGGCCCCGGTGGGAGAGGTGACCACCCCAATTCTCAAGGGAAGGGAAGGGAGAGACTTCCGGTGAGCGGGGTCAAAAAGCCCTTCCTCTTGCAATTTCTTTTTTAATTGTTCAAAGGCAAGTTGTAAGGCTCCTAATCCCCGGGGCTCTAATTTATCTATTACTAATTGATATTCTCCTCTCCTTTCGTAAACGCTTATCTGCCCGCAGGCTACTACCTTTAGCCCGCCTTCTAATTTGAACCTTAAGTGCTGATTTAAGCCTTTAAACATAACCGCAGGCAGTTCCGCGGCTTCATCCTTAAGAGTAAAATACATGTGGCCGGAGGAAGGAATTCTTAGATTAGATACTTCTCCCTCTACCCAGATATCGGGGAAGCTCTCTTCCAGAACCTGTCTTATCTTCCGGGTAAGTTCACTTATCGTCCAGACACGTCGCTCTTTCCCGTTAGCCACCGCCTCAAAACCCTTTCGCTTTTAGAAGAAAACTGCGTAACCACAGAGGACACAGAGAAATACATAAAACTTTTTTGGTCCGCAGATTACGCAGATTTTCGCAGATAAATACAGATATAATTATTTTTGAAAAATAAAAACATTTAAAGTATAAACCACAAGATTTCACCGGATTTGCACAGATAAGAATTAAAACTTAATCTTTTTGTTTTCTTTAATTCTTAAAATTTAATCTGCGTAATCTGCGTAATCTGCGTAATCTGCGGATGCTGATTTATGATTTCCAACCCTCACTTAATTTCATCTGGATGCGCTCGATGGATTCAGCTCTGCCGGTAGCTGGGTTCAGATCAAGGACAACAGCAGAGAGCTGGATATCATTTTCAGCCGGCTCGAAGCGGACCGGGAGCTGGGTGAGAAAACGGCGCAGAATTAAATCCGTCTTTACCCCGATGACCGATTCTGTGGCGCCGGCCATACCAACATCAGTAATGTAGGCTGTTCCCTGGGGCAGAATTCCCTCATCGGCCGTCTGGACATGGGTATGAGTTCCCAAAACAGCACTCACTTTTCCATCCAGGAACCAGCCCATAGCTATTTTCTCTGAAGTAGTCTCGGCGTGCATATCTACAACAATGAGAAGAGTTTCCTTCCTCAACTTCTTTATTTCCCTCTCCGCCGCCCGGAAAGGGCAATCCAGGGCCTGCATAAATACCCGCCCGGAGAGGTTGATAATTCCTATCTTCAAGCCGCTGGGCGTCTGGGCTATTGTCGAGCCGAGACCGGGGACCCCGGGGGGATAATTTGCCGGGCGGAGCAACCTCTTTTCTTGATCAAGCACCGGGATAATCTCCTTTTTATCCCAGAGATGATTGCCTGAAGTAATTATATCTACTCCATAAGAGAAGAGTTGATTCATAATCCTGGGGGTGATTCCGGCTCCGGCGGCGGCATTCTCCCCATTGGCTATAGAAAAATCAACGCCCTTTTGTTTATTTATCCGGGGAAGAAGCTCTTTAATCGCCTGCCTTCCTCCCCGGCCCACGATATCACCGATGAATAGAACTTTCATAATTTAAAAAAGTTGTAAGTGGTAAATGGTAAATGGTAAGCCACCAGAGCACAAGCTCTTCTTTTTAATAGTGTGCACTGCTCTCTGTCCTTTGTCTCTACTTGGCATAGTCCACGGCTCTTGTCTCTCTGATAACGGTTACCTTGATCTGGCCGGGATATTCCATTTGCTCTTCAATTTTTTTACTAAGATCGCGAGCCAGGCTGGTGGCTTCGACATCGCTGGTTTTATTCGGTTCCACCATAACCCGTATCTCCCGACCGGCCTGGATAGCATAGGCCTTTTTCACTCTTGAGAAAGAATCAGCTATTTTTTCCAGTTTTTCTAAGCGCTGGATATAGGTCTCCAGGGTCTCCCGTCGTGCTCCCGGACGGGAGGCAGAAATGGCATCGGCAGCTTGAGTGAGTACATCCAGAACAGCCTGAGGTTCCGGCTCTCCATGGTGGCTGATAATAGCCTGGATAATTTGAGGAGATTCTCCGTATCTTTTGGCTAAATCTGCTCCGATGCGGGCATGAACTCCTTCCACTTCGTGGTCTACGGCTTTACCGATATCATGAAGAAGCCCGGCTCGCTTAGCTATCTTAATATCCGTTCCTAATTCCGATGCCATAATCCCGGCCAGATGAGCTACTTCCTGGGAATGCTGGAGGACATTCTGACCGTAGCTGGTCCGATACTTCAATCTTCCCAGGAGCTTTATTTCCTCCACGTGGAGGCCATGAACCCCGCACTCAAAAGTAGCCTGCTCACCTACCTCCTGGATGTTTATCTCCATTTCCTGGCGGACCTTTTCTACTATTTCCTCAATACGGGCCGGATGAATCCTCCCATTGGCGATCAACCTCTCCAGGGAAATACGGGCGATCTCCCGACGCACCGGATCAAAGCCGGAGAGTGTTACTGCCTCCGGGGTATCATCTATGATAACATTTATGCCTGTGGCCATCTCCAGGGATCTTATGTTTCTTCCCTCGCGTCCGATGATCCTTCCCTTCATCTCATCATTGGGAAGAGAGACCACCGTAACCGTAGATTCGGTTACCTGATCCGCAGCACATCTCTGAATAGCCAGGGTTATTATTTCCCGGGCCTTCTTCTCGGCTGTCTCCTGAGTCTCAGTTTCAACTCTCTTGATCATTACGGCGGCTTCTTGCCGGACATCATCTTCCATCTTCTGAAGGAGCAGTTTTCGGGCCTCCTCCTGACTCAACCCGGAGAGGCGTCGCAGTCTCTCCTTCTCCTCGGTTAGGAGAGCATCAAATTCCTTCTTTCTGTCTCCAAGAACTTTTTGCTGAACAGTGAGTTCCCGGTAGCGATCAGAAACCTCTCTTTCTTTCCTCTCTAAGAGATCTACTTTCCGGTCTAAATCGATCTCTTTTTCTCCTAATCGTTTCTCTAATTTGAGAAGTTCCCGACGTCGCTCTCGCGTCTCTTTTTCAAATTCGGACCTCATCCGGTACAACTCATCCTTGGCCTCTAATTTAATCTCTCGCTTTCTGGCTTTGGCTTCCTTTTCTACTTCCGCGATGATCCTCTTCGCCAGAGATTCTGCTCGCTCTACCTTCTTCCCCGCCAGAAACTTCCTGCCCAGATAGCCAACAACCAACAGGATAAAGCCGCCCAGAATCATCAAGACTAAAGGTATTCCTCCCAAATTCAACTGGTTAATCTCACCCACCTCCTTTCAAATCAAGAAAACTTCGTAACCACAGATTGCACAGATTATAAATTATCACCCTTTGAGTGAACCTGTTACACAACCTTAAGCAACTCTATCAGATTATATAATCAGACCTCGGGGATGTCAAGGAAATAAGGGGAGTGGAGTAAGGGGAGCTCTGCCTGGCTTTGCACCTGGTTATCAGCATCCGCATGTTGTCGTTCAGAATAATCTTTTCAATCGCTGCCGTATTCCATATTGTTGCTGTCTGTGCTTGGTAATTACTCAGAAGGAAATTCCTATTCAAGCTTAGATCAGGAAGGGATAGTCAAGTCTGAAACCTGGTAGAATTTGTCCTTGAGTATTGGATAGAGGGAACGGTAGAACCGGTAATATTTATCATATAATTTTACCTTCCGGGAATCGGGTAAGGTGGAATTCGTGACCCGGATGGTTCGTTGAGCGGCTTCTTCCACGCTTTTATAGATTCCGGCTCCTACTCCGGCCAGGAGAGCTGCCCCAAAGGCCGGACCTTCATCCACATTGATGGCGACCATTTCCACACCGTTTATATCGGCTTGCATCTGCCTCCAGAGGGAACTTCTTGCTCCCCCTCCGGAAGATCTCACCTGCTTTATTTCTACCCGGAGTTCCTTGAGAATTTCCAGGGAATCCCTCAATCCATAGGCTACCCCTTCCATAACTGCCCGAATGAGGTGATTCTTGCGGTGGCGTATAGTCAGGCCGAAGAAGACTCCTTTAGCCTGAGGGTCGGCATGGGGGGTTCTTTCCCCCATCAGATAGGGGAGGAAAATCAGTCCTTCGCTGCCCAGGGGCGCTTCCCTGGCCTCCGCAGTGAGAATTTCATAAGGGTCGAGCCCTTTCTCTTGAGCTATCCTTATCTCTTCCTGCCCCAAAATGTCCCGAAACCAGCGCAGCGATCCTCCCGCGGAAAGCATTACTCCCATCAAATGCCATTTTCCGGGAATAGCATGGCAGAAGGTATGGACCCGAAGCTGAGGGTCGACCTTAACCTCCTCGCTGAAAGCAAATACCACTCCTGAGGTTCCCAGGGTGGAGGAGATAATTCCCGGCTCCACCACGCCGTTACCCACCGCTCCCGCGGCCTGGTCTCCTCCTCCCCCAACTACCGGCATCCCCTGCCTAAGCCCAGTTAGCCCGGCTGCCTCTTTAAGAATCTCTCCACTTACCTCCGACGATTCGTAACACTCGGGCATTAAATCAGGAGATATCTCCAACTTATCCAGCATCTCCCCGGACCATTTCCTCCCCTTGACATCGAAGAGAAGGGTTCCGGAGGCATCGGAAACCTCGGTGGCAAAGTTTCCCGTTAAGCGAAAACGGATATAATCTTTGGGAAGAAGAATTTTATGGACCTTCTCGTAAATTTGAGGTTCGTTTTCCCTAATCCAGACTATTTTAGGAGCAGTGAAGCCCGTCAGAGCCGGATTGGAGACAAGTTCTATCAATCTCTTCCGGCCTATTTTTTCGGTAATATAGCAACACTGGTCCGCCGTTCTCTGGTCGCACCAGAGGATACAAGGACGAAGTACCTGGTAATCTTTATCTATGATTACCGCTCCATGCATCTGTCCGGAGAGCCCCAGTCCTCTAATATCCCGGGAATCAACCCCTGAATCTTTAATAACCTTCCGGATAGAAGCTACCGTTGCTTTCCACCAGTCCTCAGGGTCCTGTTCCGCCCAATTCGGCTGCGGAGTAGAGAGAGGATATTCCTCTAGCGAACGAGCGAGGATTTCTCCCTCCTCATTACAAAGCAGAGTCTTTGTCCCGGTGGTTCCCACATCTACTCCCATGAGATAACTCATATCTTTGCTTCCTTTTGGTTCCCAGGACCAATGTCTGCGCTTGATCTTGATCGTCTGCCTGTCTGAGACAGACTACCATAACCCCCAAAAAATAACATACTTATTTTTTCCTGTCAATTTTTATCAACAGACAGCGATTCCGCAACTTTAAATTTCACTCACTTGAGCCCCCTCCATAACTCCCTCTTTTCCCCACCAAATAACCTTCGAGCAAATTCGCATTGGTGCAGATATTTTTTTCTTGCTGCATAGGAAACCATAAACGCCTTTTTCTGTCATTCCCCGATTCAATCGGGGAATCCAGGCTCTGGATTATCCGGTCAAGCCGGATAATGACATTTTCTTAGTAATGATTTTTGGTAACCGTTCGCGGGGTGGCGCATCAACAGCTACTTC
>CAZUTJ010000053.1:0-6421 GCA_964622875.1 uncultured bacterium | reverse complement strand
TGATTCTCCCCGGGAGTTTTTATTTGGGGGTAACCGGAGTATGGTGGGCCATACTAATTTCCGCCGTCATTCACGGTATGATAACCACGGTCTGGTTCCAGCGGGGAAGGTGGAAATTGAAAGAGATTTAATTCAACACCTTCTTTAGAAAATAGCCGGTGTGAGAGTTGGGGGTCCGGGCCACCTCCTCAGGGGTTCCTGCGGCTACTATGCTCCCCCCTTCCTCCCCTCCTTCCGGACCGAGGTCAATGATCCAATCGGCTGTTTTGATGACATCCAGGTTGTGTTCTATAACCAGGACGCTGTTCCCGGCCTCCGTCAGGCGGGAGAGAACATCAAGAAGTCTTTGAATATCGGCGAAATGGAGGCCGGTGGTGGGTTCATCCAGAATATATAAAGTTTTCCCGGTTCCCCGCCGGGAGAGTTCGGTGGCTAATTTCACCCTTTGAGCTTCCCCTCCGGAGAGGGTAGGAGCTGACTGCCCTAACTTTATGTATCCCAAACCGACATCGTAGAGGGTCTGAAGAATCTCCTTAAGCCGGGGGATATTCTTGAAAAAACTTAGAGCCTCCTCGATAACCATATCCAGAACCTCGGCGATATTTTTCCCTTTATAGCCTACCTTCAGGGTCTCCTCATTGTATCTTTTCCCCTTACATCCCTGGCAGCGGACATAGATATCAGGGAGAAAATGCATCTCAATTTTGATGATTCCTTCTCCCCGGCAAGCCGGACATCTCCCACCCTTAACATTGAAACTGAATCTTCCCGGCTGATAACCGCGCCTGCGGGCTTCCGGAAGACGAGAGAAGAGTTCCCGGATGAAAGTAAAAGCTCCCGTGTAGGTGGCCGGATTGGAGCGGGGGGTTCTTCCGATGGGAGCCTGGTCAATGACGATTACCTTATCTATATTCTCTACCCCGGCCAGGTCGTCGTGTTCTCCCGGCTTCTCTCGAGCCCGATAGAGCCTCTGAGCTAAGGATTTATATAATATTTCCTCAATCAAGGTGGACTTCCCCGAACCGGAAACACCGGTAACGCAGGTGAAGACTCCTAAGGGTATTTTGACATCAATACCCTTCAGATTGTTCTCCCGGGCCCCCTTGATCTCCAAAAAATTCCCGGTCAAGGAGCGCCTCTTCTCCGGAATGGCAATCTTTAATTTGCCCCTTAGATACTGTCCAGTCAGGGAGGAGGAAGAGTTAATAATATCTTTAAGAGTCCCCGAAGCTACCACCCACCCACCCTCACTTCCCGCTCCCGGGCCCAGGTCAATGATGAAATCAGCTAGCCTGATAGTGGCCTCGTCATGCTCGACAACCAGGACAGTGTTGCCTAAGTCGCGCAAACGCATCAGGGTATGAAGAAGGCGGCGATTATCCCGCTGGTGCAACCCGATGCTCGGTTCATCGAGAACATAGAGAACTCCTACCAATCCTGAGCCTATCTGAGTGGCTAAGCGAATTCTCTCCGCCTCCCCGCTGGAGAGCGTCCCGGTGGCCCGGTCCAAAGTGAGATAATTCAATCCTACATTATTCAAGAAGCCCAATCTCTCCCTTATTTCTTTTATTACCTCCCGGGCTATCTTCTTTTTCTCTCCGGATAATCTCAACCGGGCAAAAAACTCCTGGGACTGACTAACAGGGAGCCCGGTCACCTCAGCAATAGATTTTTCCCCTACCTTGATGGCTAAGCTCTCCGGCTTAAGCCGGGCTCCTTTGCAAGAGGAGCAAGGGAGAAAACTCATAAACTGGAGAATAGTTTCTTTGACATAATCGCTCTCTGTTTCCCGAAATCTTCTCTCTAAATTAGGAATTACCCCCTCAAATTCACTGCGGTAACGCCGACTGCCTTTTCGACTCCGGCGGCCTGATTTTCTCTCTTCTCCCCCGCAACCATAGAGGACAAGCTCCTGATGTTTTGGGGAAAGCTCCTCAAAGGGAATGTTAAGATCAATATTATGGTGGTTGGCTAAAGAACGTAACATCCGCCGATAGTAGAGGATAAGCTGCCTCCCTCCCCGCCGCCAGGCTTCAATAGCTCCCCCCAGGAGGGATTTTCCCTTATCGGGGATAACCAGGTCCGGGTCTATTTTCATCTTCGTCCCTAAACCATCGCAAGCAGAACAAGCCCCATAGGGACTGTTGAAGGAAAACATCCGGGGAGCAATTTCCCCATAAGAGATACCACACTGAGGACAGGAAAACTGTTCACTGAGCAACATTTCCCTCCCCCCTAATCCCTCCCCCTTGCTGGGAGAGGACAAGGATGGAGGTGGTTTCTTACTCTTTCCCACCTTCTGACTTCTGACTTCTGAATTCTGAATTCTGAATTCTATCTTCTGTCTTCTGACTCCTATCTTCCGATCACTAACTATCAAAGCTAATCCGGAGCTAAGCTTAAGGGTCGTCTCCAGGGAATCAGCTAACCGGCTCCTGATTCCGGCCTTGATAATCAATCTATCTACAACTACTTCAATATGGTGTTTTTTCGTCTTTTTGAGATTAATCTCCTCGCCCAGGTCCCGAACCTCCCCATTTACCCTTACCCGAACATATCCCTCCCGGCGAACCTGGTCAAAAAGACTTTGATACTCTCCCTTTCGCCCTCGTACTAAGGGAGCTAAGATCTCCACCTTCGCCCCCTTCGGCAGCTTAAGTATCCGGTCAACCATCTGTTCCACCGTCTGCGGCTCTATCTTCCGACCGCACCGGTAGCAATAGGGAGTGCCCGCCCGAGCAAAGAGCAACCTCAGGTAATCATAAATCTCTGTTACCGTGCCTACGGTAGAACGGGGGTTGGCGCCGGGCTTACGCTGTTCGATGGAAATAGCCGGAGAAAGTCCTTCTATATACTCCACTTTTGGCTTTTCCATCTGCTCTAAAAACTGGCGGGCATAGGCGGAAAGACTCTCCACATAGCGGCGCTCGGCCTCGGCATAGATGGTATCGAAAGCCAGGGAAGATTTTCCCGAGCCGCTTAAGCCGGTGATGACCACTAACTTATGGCGGGGTATCTCCAGGTCAATACTCTTCAGGTTATGTTCCCGAGCTCCTTTAATAATTATTTTATCGCTGGACATAGCCCTCACTTATAGCCACAAAGGCACCAAGACACTAAGATAAGACTGTAGGCTGCAAACTGTTAAGAGGGAGGAATAAGGAGTAATCAAAAATTAAAATGTTTTTAGGAAGAAAATAATTTTGATTTTTAATCTTTGATATTTAATCTATCAATTAGACTGGTGCTCTAATATACCTTTGTGCCTTTGTGCCTTAGTGGCTGAATAGTTACTGACAATTTAGCAGTTTAACAATTTAGCAGTTTATTTCAGCCTTTGATGGAGAAAGAGTCAAACTCTCCGGGGCATTCCTGCCATTTTACCTCTACTTTTCGGACTACTGCTCCCGGGGGGCCCTGGTGGCACCAGGAAATGAGTCCCTCTACTTTTTCCTTCTCTCCTTCCAGCACTGCTTCCACTGTTCCCTCAGGGCAGTTCCTTACCCAGCCTTTCACCTGTTGACGCCGGGCCTCTTGAGCCATAGTATAGCGAAAAAATACTCCCTGCACCCTTCCGGAAACAACTACCCGTGCCCGCACTTTTTCACCTGTTCTTCAAAAGCAGAAATCTCTTCTTCCGAAGAAAGAATTCCTATCTCTAAATGATATTCTCGCCTCTCTCCCGGCTTGAGGAAAGAGAGATTACCCTTCTGCCTCACCTTATCCCGGCCCTCTACCCAACAGTTGGCCGGCTCCATACCCACTACATAAGTTCCCTCCCCATTCATCTTCCATTCTATAAACTCCGGGAGTTCACTTTTACGATACTTAACATAAAAACCCAATCCCTGTCCCCCTAAGAATTTCTTATTAACCAGGGCGGCCCGGACATTCCCGGCGGAATCAGTCCCCATCTCGTGATAATAACATCTTTCCTTGAAACCGGGAGTGGGGGGAAGAAATTTATGGTATTCCTCCTCTCCCACCCTGGCTTCCTCATCCCGGGGAATAACCTTGAGGGAAGCTGAGAGAAGCTCGGAATCTTCGCTAACCACCGGAAATCCTCCGTTTATATGGTATAAAACCATGTGAGGAGTTTTCTGAAAACCCCGGTTCTCAATTAGATCGTGGACAAATAATCTGGTTTCTCCTAACTTAGCTTTTATCTCTCTGGTCAGGCAAATGTTCTCTCCAAAGACCGATGTTTCTATGACCTTGCCCCGGGCCCACATCACATATTCATCGTTCTCCCATCGGCCATCCAGGCAAACATTTCGGGCCGGGGTATGAGAGACCCTTCCATGCAGCCCCAATTCTTCTCCCTCATCACGGCAGGGAGCTCCCGCATAAGTCAGACCGCAAGTGACTAATAGTCCTCCGTAGAAACTGCGCAGCCATCCTAAACCCTCAGGCTCATAATAAGAGGCGGCCACATCTCCGGTGGAAGAGCGCCAGCATAAGGGCACTCCCTGATATTCCGCCATGGATATATCCATCCCCCGTCCTGGCAAAACCGTAAAATCAAACCCCGTTCCCGTCCGGAAATCTACCGCTTTCACCCCTTTTTCGTTTCCTTCACTCAGCTCATATTGCCTCACCCCTCCTACCTGAGAAATATCTCCCACTCTCTTTAACAACTCTTCCCGGGAAAAGTTTTTTCCATATAATCCGGCCATTTTTTGACCTCCTTTCCTAACTCACAAGAAAACTTCGTAACCACAGATTAACACAGATAAACACCGTTCCTTTAATTCTTACCGCAGAGCATACTTAATTTTAATTAGGCCGCCTGCGGCGGCTGACCTTTTCCTCCCGGAGGGGCAGGCTTGCCTACCCGCAATCCAGGTGAGTAAACTCACCCCGGTCATTATCCGGCTTGA
Organism: uncultured bacterium; assembly: GCA_964622875.1. Classification (GTDB taxonomy): domain Bacteria; phylum NPL-UPA2; class NPL-UPA2; order NPL-UPA2; family JAADIA01; genus CAZGXS01. The sequence goes on along the minus strand of CAZUTJ010000053.1, from coordinate 1,541 downwards.
CCGGATAATCCAGACAATACCATATAGCTATAACTGGATTGCCCGGTCAAGCCGGGCAATGACGGGGGTGGTTAAGCTTTCGCAGGGTAACATTGAAATTCCTGTACTCCAAGGTTAGTCGTCGTGATGGGAGTCACAACGCTACTACCGAAAATAATAACTGTAGCGTCGCCACTCCTGTGGCGACGGATTGTTCTTTACGGCAAAGAGGTTCAAAGGATTATTGATGGTCAAAGGTATTTACTGTAAACTGGTAACCATGAACGGTTACAGATGTTTATACTTTAGCAATTTAGCAATTTAGCAGTTTAGCCCCTTTTCCCAGAGCCTCTTTATTTATCTTTAGGAGGTGATGAGAGCGTTGAGGGAGAGCGTCTGGAAGATGATGAAGGGCTGTCTCCAGGGAGACGACTTTCCTTCGGGCTAGATAGGCGCCGAGAACAACCATATTAGCTACTTTGGGGTTACCTAATTTCGTGGCTATCTCAGTGGCCGGAACTTTCACCACCTCAAGATTATCTCTATTCGCTTCCCGATGAATTAAGGAACTGTTAAGAATGAGAAGTCCCTCTCTTTTAATCCGGGGCTCAAACTTATCTAAGGAAGGTTTGTTCATAACGATGGCTGTAGAAGGATGAGGAGAAAGGGGAGAGGCAATCTCCTCCGAGGAAATGATTACCGTGCAGTTGGCCGTTCCTCCTCTAACTTCGGCGCCGTAGGAGGGTATGTAGGTAACCCGATGGCCTTCCTGCATCCCTAAATAAGCGAGCAGTTTTCCCATAAAGATTACCCCCTGCCCTCCAAATCCGGCCATAATTATTTCTTCATGCATTTTTAATCTCCCCCAAGGGGAAATAGGGAATCATCTTCTCCTCCAGCCACTTCATTGATTCCCGGGGAGTCAATCTCCAGTAGCTGGGACAGGGAGAGAGGATTTCCACCAGGGAAAGGCCTAAACCCTTCATCTGCAGCTCAAAGGCCAGGCGCAGGGCCTTCTTCGCTTGGGCGATATTAGCCGGATTATTCACCGCCGCCCGATTAACATAGACCGTCCCGGGAAGAGAGGCTAACATCTCGGCTACTTTCAAGGGATAGCCGGCAGTGGATGTTTCCCGACCGGCCGGAGTAGTCGCTGTCCTTTGACCAATCAAAGTAGTAGGAGCCATCTGGCCACCGGTCATTCCATAAACAGCATTATTAACAAAAATAACGGTAATAACCTCCCCTCGGTTGGCCGCATGGATTATCTCAGCAATGCCAATAGCCGCTAAGTCACCATCACCTTGATAAGTAAAAACAATATTTTCAGGATTAGCTCGTTTTAGTCCTGTAGCTACGGCTGGAGGTCTTCCATGTGCCGCCTCGATCATATCCAAATTAAAGTAATCATAGAGGAGAACTGCACAGCCAACCGGAGCAATACCCACCGTCTTCTCCCTTATTCCTAATTCATCTATGACCTCGCCCAGGAGACGATGGATGATACCATGCCCACAACCGGGACAGTAATGGGTGCGAACATCAAACATACATTGAGGGCA
>CAZUTJ010000052.1:0-6431 GCA_964622875.1 uncultured bacterium | reverse complement strand
CGGTGACCTCATGCTTACCATGCATGTGCTCTACCGACTGAGCTACATGGGCAATTTGCCCTTTAGGCAAAAGGAATTACATTCTACCCAATATAATATCTACCTGTCAAGTAAAAAATAAAAAAAAGTAAAAAAAAAATAAGTTTTTGACACAAAGTAAGAATTTTACCGACGAGAATGAAAGAAAACAGAGGGCGGGGGGGGGAGGGGGGGATATCTCCTTTACTATACTTTAAAAACTTTAAAAAAATGTTGAAGTTTCTCTTGAGAACAGGTATAATGATTCGTAACCGTTCACGGCTTTCATGTGTCCCCCCCTTTGGCAAAGGGGGGTTAGGGGGGGATTTTCAGGCAACCGGGTCACGCTCGTATTTCAAATCTCCCTCAATCCCCCTTTACGAAAGGGGGAAGTGCCTGTTGACGCGCTACCCCGTGAACAGTTATAATAATTCTTAGCAGTAATTCGCATTTATCATCCGCCTCAGGCGGATGATGTTACTCCTTGCTTAGACAAGCTGAAATTTTCTCCGATAATTTCAGCTTAAGCTTCGGAGTTAATTCGCACTTATCACTTAGCTACGCTAAGTGATGTGCTCATTAAGGAGAAAAAACTATGCTTAGGATACTGGGAAAGAAGATGAGAGTTATCCTCATCGTTACTATGGCTATTATTATCCCGGCCTTTATCTTTCTTTTTGGCCCGGGCTTTGACCCGGCTCGTCCTCCGGAAGGGAGAGACCCGGTTGCCGTCATCGCTAGAGTCAACGGGGAGGAAATCTTCTACCGAGAATTTCGCAACACTTACTGGAGAATCAGGGAACGCCGACGGGCCGTCCCGGGAGCAAGATGGGACGAAGAGATGGAGGCACAGCTTGAAAGAGAAGTTTTGGAACAATTAATAAGAGAGGCCCTTCTCCGCCAGGAGGCTGAGAGACGCGGTATCAGGGCCAGCGATAGAGATGTCCTGGAAGAAATCAAATCCCGTCCTCATTTTCAGAGGGAAGGGAGATTTGACCGGAATCTCTACCTGAGAATCCTGGAATTTAGCCGCATTAGCCCTAAAGACTACGAAGAGGAGGTGCGAAACGATTTACGGATAAGGAAGCTCCTGCGCCAGGTGACGGAAAAAGCCGTCATCTCCGCTGAAGAAGTGAGGGAAGAATATATCCGCAGAAATGAGCAAGTGCGGGTAAAATATCTTCTTTTCCCGGGGGAAGACTTTAAGGAAGAGGTAACTGTTGAGGAAGAAAAACTCAGGGAATATTTCCAGGCTAACCGGGAAGAGTTCCGGATACCGGATAGAGTGAATGTAGAATATATAATGATTAGCTTTAAGCCCGAGGAGATGGAGGTAAAAGAAGAAGAGATAGCTGACTATTACCAGGAACACCTTGAGCGCTATAAAAAAGAAGGAGTTGAGATTCCTCTTGAGGAAGTGCATATGGAAATCAGAGATATTCTGGCTAACCGGAAGGCTGAAGAGAAGGCTCTGAGAAAAGCCAGGGACTTAGCCTCCGACCTCTTCGACAGAATTGCCTGGGAAACTATGGTCCGGGAGAAAAGATTAGAAGTGAAAGAAACGGGCTTTTTTGCTCGCGGTGAGGCTGTAGAGGGTCTCGGTTGGGCGCCTGATTTTGTCGAAGAAGCTTTTGTTTTGGGGGAAGATGAAGTAAGCGGGGCCATCCGCACCCCTAAAGGCTATGCCATCCTTATTGTTAAGGAGAGGAGCGCCTCCCATCTCCCCCCCTTAGAAGAGGTAAAAGATAAAGTAGAAGAGAGGGTGAGAGAGAGAAAGGCCCGGGGCCGGGCCCGGGAAAAAGCGGAAGAATGCCTGAAGAGATTGAGGGAAGGAATTGACTTTGAAGTAACTGCTCAAGAATTTTCTCGAGAGATTAAAGACAGTAAACTTTTTTCTCGAAGAGGATACATAGAGGGAATCGGTTTCTCCCTCCCCTTTGCCGAAACCGCCTTCCTTCTTCAAGAGGGAGAGATAAGCCCGCTGGTGGAAGTTGACCAGGGCTTTGCCATCCTCAGGGGAAAAGAAAGGAAAGGGGTAGATCTAGATGAAGAGAAATTTGCCTTAGAAGCAGAAAGGTTACGGGAAGAGCTCCTTTTCTGGAGGCAGATGGAGGTCTACAACCAATGGTACCGGACCCTGAAAGAAGAAGCCGATATCTGGATAGATCCAGCCCAAATTTAGGGCAGCCGGGTTAAAACTGCTAAACTGTTAAACTGCTAAACTGTTTTTCAATTTGTAAGTATTCGGTAAACCCATTCGCTTTCTCTATCTCCTCCCCCTTGATGGGGGAGGATTAAGGTGGGGGTGAAACTGAAAAAACTACCCCCCTCACCCCGGCCCTCTCCCACGAGGGGAGAGGGTTATGATGATGGGTTTACCGAATATTTACTTCAATTTAGCAGTTTAGCAATATAATTAAGTGAGGGTTATCTTAATATGCGCCGGCCGCTGGTGGGACTCTGTCTTTTCTATGCCGGGGGTATTTTCTTTAGCTGGTATCTGGGCCTTACCTTTCTCCATTTTCACTATCTATACCCTCCTCTAGTTTTGCTTTTTCCAGCGGCTGTTTTTTTCTTCCTCAAAGATAAGCCCAGCCTCAGCAACATCTTCATTTATATCTCCCTCTTGCTTCTGGGCATGTCAGCCTATTCTCTGAGAGTTCATCCGGTTCATCCCCAGCATATCGCCCATCTTCTTCAGGGAAAAGAGGAGAAAGAGGTTACCCTGGAGGGAACGGTTATTAAGGACCCCGCTGTGAGAGCCGGGGAAAGGGTCACCCTCGTTCTTCAAGCAGAGAGAATAAAAAGGGAAGAGAAGTGGGAGAAGGTGGCCGGGCTGGTACAGATTTCCGTTCAGGGAAAAGAGACTGTTGTTGACTACGGGGAAAGGATAAAGATAGTCGGGGCCTCCCTCCGGAAACCTCCCTTACCCCGGAACCCGGGGGAGTTCAACTACCGCCGCCACCTGGCCCGCCAGGGCATCTATGCCCTGATGAATATCCGTCATCGGGGACAAATTGAGGTTCTGGGGAAGGGAAAAGTAAATCCTTTCCTCGGGCTCGCCCTGAGTATTAAAGATAGAATGGAGGAGATAATTGAGGATACTCTGGAATATCCGCAGACGGTTTTGCTGAAGGGAATACTGCTGGGAGAGCGAAGAGGCATCCCTGAGAACTTGAGAGAGATCTTTACCCGAACCGGAACCGTGCATATCCTGGCCATCTCCGGTTTGCATGTGGGTCTGGTAGTGGTCACCTTTTTCGTTCTTTTCCAGGCCCTGCGTATTCCCCGGAAAATAAGGGCCCTACTTACTATGGCTATCCTTGGGACCTATGTCCTGATTACCGGAGGGCGTCCCCCGGTAATTCGAGCCTCAATTATGGCGGCGGCCGTCCTGAGTGGGATGATTGTTAACCGGGAGAGCGATCTGCTCAATAGTCTATCCCTGGCAGCTCTGGTTATCCTGGCACTTAATCCCCAGGAGTTATTTAGTCCCGGATTTCAATTGTCTTTCGCAGCCGTTTTATCCATTATCTCTCTGGCTCCCCGATTGAATAACTTTTTCCTGAAAGATGCTTCATCGGATAGCACCTTCAAAAATTATCTTCTCAAATCCTTCTCAGTAATCCTGGCGGCCCAGATGGGCGTTATCCCTTTAATTGCTTACTATTTCAGCCTTTTCACCCCCATAGCCTTCCTGGCCAATTTTCTCATCATTCCTCTTCTGGGATTAGTAGTGGCTCTGGGGTTTTCTACCTGCCTCTCGGGACTTATATTTCTTCCTCTGGCCCAACTATTCGGAGCGGCCAATGGGGTTATTTTAACGGTAATCGTGGAGTCGGCCAATCTCCTCTCCCGTTTCCCCTTCGCCTTTATCTATACGGGTCGTCCCCCGTTAGCCGTTATCTTAGGATACTATTTCCTCATAGGAGCAATTCTCTATGCTCAAGATTCCCGGGCCAAAAAGTAGGGGGCAGCGCTTTGGCGCCGCCCCAAAAAGTAAGATTCTCATCCTGCTTTTGGCGCTCCCGGTTATTTTCATCTGGACGGCGGTCCTTTATAATCCGGTTCCCCTTTTAAGAGCTACCTTCCTTGATGTAGGGCAAGGGGATGCGATCTTCCTTCAGTTTCCTCACCGGGGAAATATGCTCATTGACGGAGGAGGGGGAAGAAGAGGCGATATGGGGAAAAGGATAGCGGCTTACCTGCGCCGCCAGGGAGTGAGGCGAATAGATGTTCTCCTTCTTACCCATCCCCACGAGGACCATGTGGAGGGCTTGATTACCGTCCTGAGGAATTTCCCCGTAGGCCTGGTCCTGGACAGCGGACAGGTTCATGCTTCCTACTCCTACGAAGAATTTCTCAGATTGATTGAGAAAAAACAGATATCTTATCGGATAATTGGAGCCGGAGATAAGATAGGGGGATTTAAGGAGGTGGAGATTCTTGTTCTTCATCCCCCTCCCCGTCTTTTGGAGGGAACGAGGTCGGATATCAATAATAATTCCCTGGTCCTGAGGGTAGCCTATGGAAAGGTGAGTCTCCTTCTCACCGGCGACATTGAGAGAGAGGCCGAGGAAGGACTTCTTTGCTACGGACACTATCTTAAAAGCACTATTATAAAGGTCCCCCACCACGGAAGCTGCACCTCAAGCACCCCGAACTTCCTCAATCTGGTCAATCCTGAGATAGCTATCATCTCGGTAGGAAGAAGGAATCGCTTTGGCCACCCTTCGCCCCGGGTTCTCCAGAGATACCGGGAAAGGGGGGTGAAAATTTACCGTACCGATAAGCAGGGAGCTATCCTCCTCACCAGCGACGGGGAAAGTTTCCGGGTGAAGACAATAAAATAAGCTACCCGGCCTTTAATGCCGACAGCAAAAAAATTTTAGCTTGTTTTTAAAAGAGAATGATGCTAATATCTTGGCGTACAGGAATTTCAATGTTACCCTGTGAAAGCTCAGCCAACCTCGTCATTGCCCGGCTTGACCGGGCAATCCAGTTATAGCTACATGGTATTGTCTGGATTATCCGGTCAAGCCGGATAATGACCGGGGTGAGTTTACTTACCCGAATTGCGGGCTACCCCTACGGGAAGAAAAGGTCAGCCGCCGCAGGCAGCCTAATTTGATGTCTATGATTTTCAATCCCTTGCCGATTATCTAAGTTAAAACTTAGATTACGAGGTATAAATGAATACCCCGTCTGCTCACGCAGCCACCCCTTTAGAAAAGGGGAATTTAATTGAGTATCGGTAAGAAAATTCCCCTTTAATAATAAAGGGGTGGCAGGCCGTAGGCCTGACGGGGTATTTTAAGCCCAGGAATTTCAAAGTTTTTCTGTGAAAGCTCAGCCAACCTCGTCATTGCCCGGCTTGACCGGGCAATCCAGTTGTAATTATATTGTATTGTAGCGTGGTTCACTGCATATTGACGAAGAAATTTGGAGTTTGAGAGATGGAAATTCACCACCTGTCAGAATGTTTAAGGATGATAGATGTTCAGCCGCCGATTCCAGGACATAATGAATTCATCGGTATTTATGTATTCGGTAACGAGCAGGTTGTATTAGTGGATGTAGGCCCACATTGCTCCGCTAAGAGTCTTATTGAGGGCCTTGAGATTCTGGGAGTAAATCCGAAAAGTGTCAGCCACATCTTGCTAACACACATCCATATTGATCATGCCGGAGCCGCGGCTGACTTGCTAAAATTTTTGCCGCAGGCCCGGGTTGTCGTTCATCCTCGAGGCCGCGCTCATCTGGTGAATACAGAGAGATTATGGCAGGGGAGCCGGCAAGTACTGGGCGATCTGGCTGAGAAGTACGAAAGGCCGCCCAATATCCCCGAAGAGCGAATACTACCTGCCGAAGATGGTATGTGCATCGGGTTGGGAGACGAGATGGAGATAGAGGTCATTCACACCCCGGGGCATGCTGCTCATCATCTGAGTTTTCTGGAAAAGAAAAGTGGCCTCCTGTTCGTTGGGGAAGCTGGCGGCGATTATTTAGGCAAGGTGGATTTGCTTCGGCCGGCAACTCCCCCACCCCTGATAGTCCAATATGCCCTGGCCTCTATCGATAAACTACTTGAGTATAAGCTAACCACTATTTACTACGCCCATTTTGGCGGTGGAGGAGAGGCTAAAAGTAAGCTTCGACGCTACCGGAAACAGCTCCAATTATGGCGAAAGGTGATCGAGGAAGCTCTTAAAAACGGGGCGCAGTCTCAAGCCATACTCTCAGCTCTGATAGAAAACGATGCCACTCTCAAGGGTTTAAAAAATCTGCCCCCGGAACTTTACCGGAGAGAGTGTTATTTCATTCACAACAGCATCAAAGGCTTTGTGGGCGATATTACTAATTAGTTCCTGTTGCGGAAACAGGTTTTTTCGAACGTTGACAACGGCATGGCT
>CAZUTJ010000051.1:0-6444 GCA_964622875.1 uncultured bacterium | reverse complement strand
TAGCGTCGTGACTCCCGTCACGACGCCTAACCTTTGTCATGCTGAACTTGTTTCATTTGTCATGCTGAACTTGTTTCAGCATCTATTTGAGATTCCGAAACAATACTGAAATGAATTCAGCACCAGGCCCGGAATGACCTTGTGGCCAGGAATTCGACAACCGGTAATGACACGGAGTTTGACTAGAGCTTTTACAATTTAGCAGTTTAGCAATTTAGCAATCTCTTCTTCCGGTAGGCAGGGATAGTAATCATCGGCGGCCTTTCCACTGCTTCGTATTCGTAGATATCGAAATGGTACTCTGTCCCCAGCCTTTTGAAGAGCCGCATGGTGTGGTTTATTTCTTCATTAAGGGTAAGAGTGTCTAGGGCCTCTACTCGCTGAAAGAAAGCCTGGAGGATATTGAAGGACATCTTGCTTAAAGCCCGCAGCCTCTGATTACGATGAACCCGGCGGTCCAGATCAATCTGAGCCATAGCCTCCAGCCCAAACTTTTTATAGATGTCAATGAGTAAGCAAGTCTCCACTCCGTAACCGATGAAGAAGGGAACCTGTTCCAGTATCTCCCGCCTCCCGGCATATTCGCCGGATAAGGGCTGGATAAAAGCGGCTAAATCGGGGAAGAACATATTAAGAAGAGGGCGCACGAGAAGTTCGGTCACCCTCCCCCCGCTGGTCGGCTGCATGCCATTGCCCGCAGCCATCGGTCTCTCGTAGAAAGATTTTACATATCCTAGACTCTGATCGGTGAGGAGAGGCCCCACCAGACCGTAGGCGAATTTAGGGTGGACATTCTTTATATCGGCATCAATCCAGATGATGATGTCTCCTTTGAGGCAATAGAGACTCTTCCAGAGATTTTCTCCCTTTCCCGTGTGGGCCCCTTCTTCCTTAAGGTAATCCCCGGCCTGATAAACATCAGCTCCGTAGCGGGCAGCAAATTCGCAGGTGCGGTCGGTAGAACCACTATCAATAATAGCTAATTCGTCGAGCAAAGGATAGGTCTCCATAAGCTCGGAACGAAAAACCAGGAGTTCACTGACAATAGTTTCCTCCTCATTCAGAGTAGGCAAAGCCAGGCTAATTTTTACCCCCTGCTCTTCTTTCAACCTCACCAGCCTTTCCACATCCATAAACTGAGAGTGATGGAAGGTATTCCTCTTTAACCAGTCTTTCGTCTTCATTTTTCCTCCGCTCCTTTTATCTCCTCCCACTTCTCTAATCTCTCCAGGAAGTAGGGTTTCAATTTTTCAAACTCTTCTGCCTGAGACTCGATCATTTTCTCGGCCTCTAAGCTGTTTATATCCCCGGACTCCTTCACGAAAGAGGCCACCCGTCCATAATAGAGAGGAGCCATAATATCTACTAATTTACGTCGGTCGCTGTTCCATCTATTAAAAGTATAGGCGAAGTCATAGACTACCTTGGCCCAGAGGGAGGGGGGAAATCTAAAATGCTCATCGTCCGTAGTAACCACTTCTCTCAAATCTTTTAATACTTCCGGAGAAAGAATCTCTCGCCAGAGGGGATAAAGATGACGAAATCCGGCTCTCATCTCCCTCAAAAGCCGATCCAGAGAAACGGGCACCGGCTTGGGTTCGGCCGGGGAAGGAGAACCGAATATCCGGGTGGGTTGGCTTCCTTTAACTGACCTCCACTTCTCTTGATATTTACCCATTAAACTAAAGAGGGTAGTCACTACCTGAAGGAACATCAGTCCCAGGCGGCCGGGGTCCTTGGCCTCATGCTCCTTGGTCCCGATGTAGGCCTGGCAAACCTTATAACCTTCATTTATAGCCGTAGTAGTCATCCAGATATCTATCCCAAATTTGGCTATATCCGTCTGCCAGACATCTTCATGGGCATAGAAAGTAGCTAATTTCCCCGAGAAGCCGAAATCGCCTCCGATAGGCTGACGCACCCTCAAGCCGTAGAGAGCCCGAGTGAGGGGATAACAGATATTGTTAGTAATCGTCCCGTCGTATTTATCTCGCCGGTAGTAGGGGGTTACATAATCGTATCCCTCTTTCATCACCGGGTTAATTAAGGACGGCACCCATTCCGGGGTGATGCTGGTCAAATCGGCATCAAAGCAGGCGCAGGCGGTTACTTTTAATTTCTCCGCTGCCTCAAATATTACCCGGAAGGAGGTTCCCTTCCCCGGACTTCCCCGGTAAATGGTTACAATTCTTTCTATGCTTGAGGGCACTTTAGCTTCTGCGGCTACCTCCCGGGTATCATCCAGGGAACCGCCATCGGAAACGATAAGAACCGATCGGCAATCCGGATAATGTTTGGCTAAGCCCTGACTGACTACCTCTACTACCCGGCCGATAGTTTCCTCTTCATTATAGCAGGGAATACCGACGAGGATATCTGCCTGCCCAATTTTCTCTATCTTCTCCCGGACATAATTCCTCATGCCGCTATGATTATTCATTCTTTTTCTTCTCCTTTAAGATACAGTGTCTGAGTGGGGAAGGCGATCTCAATATTTTTTTCCTCAAAGCGTTTCATTATCTCCATATTTATTTCTTCAGTAGCCTTAAGAAATTCCTCGTAAACCAGGTATTGGCACCAATGAATGACTAAAATATTCAACGAAGAAGCTCCGAACTCTTTAAAATAAACCCAATAGTTTTCGGTACTGGGATGATTTTTAAAAATATTTCTTAAAATCTCCAGGGCCTCCTTCATTTTGTCGTAACCGCTATCGTAAGTTATCCCCACAGTATAAAGGTTCCTAATGGTTGGACGCCTGGAAACATTATTGATGGTGGCATTAGCCATGCGGGCATTGGGGATAGTCACCAGAGCCCCCTCCAGAGTCCTTATCCGGGTGCTCCTGAGTCCAATAGACTCTACCGGACCATCGCAACCGTCAACTATTATTCGCTCTCCCACTCGAAAGGGCCTATCGGCAAAGATAGCTATGGAACCAAATATATTGGCCAGGGTTTCCCGGGCCGCCAGAGCCAGAGCCAATCCCCCCACACCCAGACCGGCCAAGAAGCTGGTTACGGGAAGGTTGAGACTCTCTAAAATTACCATCACCCCCACGGCCACGATGAATATCTTCAGAGCCTTCCTGATTAGGGGCAATAACTGGTCATCTAACTTAGACTCAGTCGCTTTAACTTTAGGTTCCAGATAGGAAGCAAAAAGGTCAACTAATTTGACCAGGGTATAAGTAACCACTATTCCTATGAGCACGCCGAGGAGCTGGGCCATAGTCTCCCGGGGAATACGAAATATACCTAACCCCAAAATAATACCGGCAATAACGATAATTAGCCTCAGAGGTTTTCTCATCACCTCAATAGCTATATCGTCTAAAGATGTCCTGGTCCGGGCGGTTAATTTTTTTAATCTGACGATGACGAAAAAGTCTATCACCTTGGAAAGGATAAGGGCAATCAGAATTACCAGGGCAAAAAGGACGTACTGCCAGAGGGCAATGTTAAATATTTCCTCCCTTAATATCCCTATCTTCTCTACCAACGGCTGAATTCTCTCCTCCCAGCCGGTTAAGGGGTTTATTTCAACTGCCGGCAGCTCCGGTCTCGCCCTCTCCTCTTCCGCCCTTACGAAAAAGAAGCTGCCGGCCAAAAGAAGTATAGCCAGAATTGTCCCCACTTTCTTCATCGTTCCTCCCTCCCAGGCAATCTTATAACTATTCCTTTCGCCTTTAATTGACTGTCATTATACCAGCGGCTTCTTTTTATGGCAAGCCCTTTTACTTTACTTTGCTATTTTACCTTTGCTTCCTGCCGGCCCTGGTGATATAATAATCCTGATCATGGAAACCTTAGGCACCATCATATTTATTATCCTTCTCCTGGCCGGTCTCATTTCCCCCTTCTTCAACCTCCCGGGAACACTTATTATTCTGGTCGGGGCCTTTATCTATGGTCTCCTCACTAACTTTGCCGAGATTACCGTAAAAATTCTTGTCCTCCTGACTATACTCTATCTAGTGGGGGAGTTACTGGAATATATCCTGGTCATCGTGGGAGCCAGGAAGTTCGGGGCCTCCCGAAAAGCCGTCGGGGGAGCTATATGGGGGGGAATCTTAGGAGCCATTCTGGGAGTGTTAGCCGGAGGGCTCGGCGTAGTGCTTGGCACCTTTTTAGGAATTTTCCTGGGAGCTTTTCTGGTAGAGATAGCTGCGGGGAAAGATCTATCTCAATCCATTAAGGCCGGGGTCGGCTCCCTTTTTGGCCGGGTCAGCGCCACCGTTCTCAAAGTAATTATCGCCTTGATTATGCTTATTCTCATCATCCCGCGCCTATTTTAGCCCGGACCAGGCTTTTAAAGAGAGAGGATCTCATCTAAGGTAGTTATCCCTCTCCCCTCAAAATTCTCTATAAATCCCTGAAAGACCTTTTGGGTGATAAGGCAATCGCTCCTGGCCCGATGCTCTCCACTGACTTTAATTCTCAAGGACTTTGCTACTCTGCCCAGACTATTGTTAGAGAACCGAAAGTGCTTGCGGGCGAGGGCAAGGCCCGCGGCCATCCCATATTACCCTCCCCACCAAGAAAAATCACTCTGTCGGCACATACCTGTCATTACCCGGCTTGACCGGGTAATCCAGTCATAATAAGTATTGTGTCCCCTTAATTTACCTGGCCATATTAGGGTTCTTTTAGAAGTAAAGTTACTATCACTATACCAAATAAAATCGTTATTTTGTCAAGAGTGCAGACCTGGCCCCCTTGTTTTGTTCACATTGTCAAGAAAAATGGTCGCTGTCCCTATTTTGGGATTATCTGCTTGCTCTATAAATTGCTGCCAGCTTTCCTGTTCTTGGTCTAGTGCATCGTTACAAAAGTTTTATGTCATTTGGTAATGTAGCCCTTTATGGGCGTGGACGACGGGGACAAGCCCGCGGGTTGGATATCATGCCTGAGGCAGGCAGGCGACCTCTACAAATTTGCAGAAAAAGTTGTCGCCGCAGGCGGCCTAATTTGTTTTTGTGAATGCTTTATTGACTTTATTTTCTGATAATTAAGCATGATGTCCCCTTAATTTTAGAATCAATCTAAAAATCTAATCTGGGGTCAAATTTTAATTTTAACAATTTTACTTTCCCGCTTTCTTGTGTTCTAATTTCAATTGAGCCATTATCATTGCTTTATGTAATTTTTCCGCAAACAGTTCTTTTGATGGCAGCTTGGTCAGATATTCGGCTACTTTTATTCTATCCTTTGGTAAAAATAATAATTCAATCTGTTCTTTACCTTTTTCTGCACAGAGTATCAATCCAACCGGTGGATTTTCGTTTTTATCCATTTCATATTTTTCAATATATCTTAAATAGAGTTCCATTTGTCCTTTATATTCTGCCCTAAATTTATCAAGTTTCAAATCTATAACCACAAAGCATCGTAATTTCCTGTGATAAAAAACCAAATCAATGTAATAGTCAATATTATCAAGTGTAATTCTCTTCTGCCTGGCCACAAAATAAAAATCTTTACCTAATTCAAGGATAAATTTTTCCAAAGCATTCAATATTGCTCTTTCTAAATCTCTTTCGCTGTATGTATCACTAAGTTCCAAAAAGTCTAATACATACGGGTCTCTAAAAATCAATTCTGGTGTCATTTTATCTTTTTCTTTTAACTCTCGCAATTGATTTTCTATGGTTTTCTCAGGCAATTTTGATAAAGCGGTCCTTTCATAAAGCATAGTGCCTATTCTTCCTTGAAGTGTTCGGGTACTCCATTGTTCTTTCTGACATAAGGTTGCATAGAATTGCCGTTTTAAGTTATCCTTTATTGGTAAAATCTCTCTTATATGTGTCCAGCTTAATCCTTGCAATTCTCCACGCACTGCGTGGAGAATTGGATATATTTCATATAACTGCACCATATACCATAAATTTTGTGAAGAAAATCCCTTCCCATATTTTTGGGTCAATTGTGCACTCAGTGATTGCACAATTTGTTTTCCATACTCTGCTCTATCAGATTTTATCACTTCTTCTTTTATGGTCTTACCGATATTCCAGTAAAGCATTACCATTTCCTGATTAATAGCTGTAGCAACTCTTCTCCTTGCCTGTTCAATCAAACCGGCAATTCTATCAAAAACCGGTGCTAGACCCCGTATCAAGTACGGAGCAGACTTTGTTTCAGTAAGCCCTTTATTCTTATTAATCTTTTTCATATTTATATTACCTTTAACCTCACAAAAGCACTCAAATTTATTTTGTCATTACCTGTTAATGCCTTGTCTAAAAAGACAAACAATTTTCCTTTGTATTTTGAAGTCCTTATTTCTTCAATTATCTCATTTTTAATTTTACCTGCCTGCCGTGGCACAGGCAGGCAAGACCCGTGGCAATCTCATCTTGCACTCCCCACCAAGAAAATTCACTCTGTCGGCACATACCTGTCATTACCCGGCTTGACCGGGTAATCCAGTCATAATAAGTAT
>CAZUTJ010000050.1:0-6530 GCA_964622875.1 uncultured bacterium | reverse complement strand
TATTGATCTATCGGGTCCCATAATTTTTCAATAAAGTGGGGACACTAGGGAAATTCCTATACTCCAAGTATAGAAAAGTGTTTTATGCTTTACTATACTTCAAGATTAAACGCTTAAGCAAACAACCGTGAACCTCTGAACCCTTGAACCCTAAACCTTTGATTTGACATTTACTCTCTAGATCTCATCTTTAGATTAAAGACTTTTCCAAAATGTCTGATAAGGTTTTGCTGTAAATCTTTTAACTCCGGGACGCTCTTCCGGGAAGGCGTTTTTACTTTTCCCTTCCCGCTTTCCCCTTTCAACTGCTGTAGGGAGGTTACCCCTTTTTCTATAAGGCCACAGGGATTTATCAGAGAAAAGTAATCCATATCGGGATTGACATTTAAACAGAATCCGTGAAAGGTTATCCAGCGGCGCACTCCAATGCCAATAGCGGCTATCTTTTCTTTTCCTACCCATACGCCGGTGTATCCCGGGACCCGGCCAGCTTCCACTCCATAGTCAAAGAGAAGCTTAATAATAACTTCCTCCAGACAACGAAGCATGAGGTGGACATCTCGCCCATGTTCATTTAGGTTCAGAATAGGATAGCCCATCACCTGCCCCGGCCCATGATAAGTTATATTTCCACCCCGATCTACCTCATAAACAGAAACCCCTTTCTCTTCCAGTCGTTTATCAGAAACAAGAATATTTTTCCGCCCTCCCCCTCTCCCCATAGTAAAGAGATGGGGATGCTCCAGAAGAAGCAGAGTATCATTAATCTCTCCTTTTAATCTCTTCTCCACTAATTCCTTCTGCCGGGCCCAGGCCTCTTGATAGTCCACAAGTCCCAGAGAAAAAACATCACATTTCCGATTGGTCTTTGCCACTATCATTCCTCTTTTTTAAAATTCAGGAAAATATAAACCACAGGTGAACACAGATAAACACAGAAAATCAGGACCATGATAACTATGAAGAAAATTCTCTAAGTTTCTTTTGACAGGATGAACAGGATTGATCAAGAAATGCCTCACTTCGTTCGGCTGATTACACAGATTTTCCTTTGAAATAATCTGTGTAATCTGCCTGTTAATCTGTGTAATCAAGTATAGAAAAGTGTTTTATTCTTTACTATACTTCAAGATAACTTTAAGTTTCAAACGGTGCTTATCTGTGTTTATCTGTGGTTGTAAAGTTTTTTTACATCTTCTCCGGAGCGGAGATTTCCAGCAGACGAAGTCCATTCTCTAAAGTGATTTTGACCCCTTTTATCAGGACTAAACGCGCGAAGCTTAAATTTTTCTCCTCCTCAACTACTCTAAATCTATGGTAAAAGTTGTGAAAGGAACCAGCTAAGTCCCGAAGATAGATAGTCAAACCCTGAGGCTCCAGAGAGCAGGCACAGCTCTCTACCACTTGCGGAAATTGAGCTAATTTTTTAATGATCCTTAATTCTTCCTCTTCCTGAAGGAGAGATAAGTCCACTTCCCTGGCCTGGGGTAGTTTTGCTCCTTTCTCCAACGCAAATTTTAAGATACTGGAGATGCGGGCATAAGCATACTGGACATAATAAACCGGATTTTCCGGAGATTCTTTTTTAGCCAATTCTAAATCAAAGTTCAAGTGACTATTTGTCCCCCGCATAAGAAAGAAAAAGCGAGTTGCATCTTTACCCACTTCATCCATAACCTGGCGCAGGGTCACAAAATCTCCCGCCCGAGTGGACATGCGTAGTTTTTCTTTCCCCCGATAAAGGCTGACTAACTGAAGAATAATAATCTTCAGACTTTCCCTCTCATGACCGAGAACCTCCACCGCCGCCTGAAGGCGCCCAATATATCCATGGTGGTCGGGGCCTAAAATATTGATTAGTTGCTGAAAACCCCTTTCATATTTATGCTGATGATAAGCAATATCAGGAGCTAAGTAAGTAAGCTGACCGTCACTCTTTTTAATTACCCAGTCCTTTTCATCCCCAAAGGAGGAAGAGCGGAACCATAAAGCCCCCTCCTTTTCGTAAAGACAGTCTTTCTCTTGCAGGGCAGCGATAGTTTCTTGCACCTTCCCTTTTTCATAAAAACTCTTTTCCCGTGCCCAGCTATCAAACTTTACCCCAAAATCCTTTAAATCTTTTTTTATTCCCTCAAATATTCTCTCTTCGGAAAATCGGCAAAAAAATTCTGAACCTCTGATCTGACGACCGCACTTACTTAATATTTCCCTGGCAACATCAATTAGATAGCTTCCTTGATAACCTTCCGGGGGAAGTTCACTCTGCTCTCCTAAAAGCTGGCGGTAACGGGCCTCCACTGATTTTCCCAGAATATCCATCTGCCTACCGCCATCGTTATAATAATACTCCCGGCTAACCTCATAGCCCACCAGACTAAGGATATTAGCCAAAACATCCCCCACCGCCGCATGTCTCCCGTGAGCCACGGTGAGCGGCCCGGTGGGATTGGCGCTGACGAACTCAATAAGAACTCTCTTCCCCGCTCCCAGGTTAGTTCCTCCATAAGCGGTTCCCTTCTCCTCAATCTCATTCAGCACCGGATAGAAGGCCTGCGGCTTAAGGAAAAAATTAAGGAAGCCGGGGCCGGCAACCTCCACCCGGCTAAGGAGAGAGGCCGGAGAGCCGAGAGCCTCAATATGGATAGCAATACACTCGGCCACTTTCCGAGGAGGAAGCTTCACTTGTCCCGCTAATTGGAGAGCAATATTGGTGGCTAAATCCCCCTGCCCTTCTCGAAAAGGCACTTCCAGATGAATAGAGGGAAGAGGCCCTAATTTCATCTCCCCTTTCTCCCCGGCCATGTTCAAGCCTTCTTTTATCAGGCCCGCGATAGTTTCGCTAATGTTCCTAATCACCTTGCCTCCCGTTTAACTTAATTAGAGCATTAGTGCTCTGTGACATAAATTCCTGTCATTGCCCGGCTTGACCGGGCAATCCAGAATTCATAGTTACAGTCTGGATTCCCGCTTTCGCGGGAATGACAAACAAAATGTGTCAGAACTAATGTCACAGTGCACTAGTGCACCAGAGCACCAAGAAAAGAGCAAAGATAAACTAACAGCCTTCAGCCTATCAGTATCAAAGTATCAAAGTGTCAGAGTAAAAGAATCCTTGCAATTTAGCAATTTAGCCGTTTAACAATTTTTCCGCATCCCCCCACAGCCCTTCTAAGTTATAGAAGCGCCGGGCCTCCTCCAGAAATATATGCACCATCACCCCACCATAATCGAGCAGTATCCATCTTCCTTCTTCATATCCCTCCCAATGCCAGATAGAGGTTCCGGATTTTTCCAGTCGTTCCCGGATAGCCCGGGCAATAGTCTGAACCTGAATAGTAGAGTCAGCGCTACCAATAAGGAAGTAATCGGTAAAGGTAGCCACCTTCCTCATATCCAGGATAGCTATATTCTCCGCCCCCTTCCCTTCCGCAGCCGCAGCCGCTAAGAGAACAATTTTTTTAGCTTCTATTTTCCTAACCCTCCTTCCGACTTCTGACTCCTAAATTCTGAATTCCATATCTAAATAAATTCCAAAATCCAAAATCCAAATAAATTTCTTAAATCCAAATTTCAAATGGAACTTTTGAATTCTTCAATCTGGTGATAATCTCTACTTTTCTCAGGAGGATGTGGCCTCTGTGGTTATAAGATTTGTAGCCATTCACGGCTTGAAATTAGAAATTAGGCCTTCATGATTTGGTGCTGTTGATGAACGTATTAGATTCTCCCTAATTCCCAATTTCTATTTTCCAATTTCCACGTTCCGTTTTTATTTGTCATTTGGATTTTGTCATTTGTCATTTATTTGAAATTTGTCATTTGACATTTGTCATTTATTCTCTATCTCTTGCTCTTAAGGAGTTCCTCATATACCGCGGTGATTCTATCTGTCATAACCTCTGCCCGGAAAGCCGGATCAACCAATCTCTTCCCGGCCTCCCCCATCTTCCTAACTTTCTCCCTATTCCCCAAAAGGTCTATTATCGCCTTCGCTAATCCCCCTGAATCTCCAGCAGGCACCAGGTGTCCGGTTTCTCCCTCTTTCACCACTTCCCGGGCCCCATCTATATCAAAGGAAACAACCGGTTTGCCGCCAGCCAGGGCTTGAGGCAGAACCCGGGCCAGCCCTTCTCGCAGGGAAGCATGAACCACGATATCCATCACCGTCAACCATCCGGGGATCTCCTTTTGGGGAACCAGGCCGGCAAAGATAACCTGCTCCTTTATCCCCAATCTTTCCGCTTGTTTCTCCAGGTTCTCTTTCAGGATACCATCCCCCACTAAAAGAAACCTCACCTGAGGATAAACCCGGGCCACTTCCGCAGCCGCCTCCAACAAATATTTATGCCCCTTCAAAGGAAAGAGCCGGGCTATCTTACCCACCACCGGGACATCAGGCCCTATCCCCATCTCTTTTCTTTTATCAGCAACCCCAACCCCCGGTTCTAAAAACCTATCCAGCTCCATCCCACTGTAGATGGTGATAAATCTCTCTTCCGGGGCAATCCGGGCAGCCAGAGCCTTAGCGGTCATCGCTTCAGCCACGGTAATTATCTTATCCGTAAAAAGAGCCGCTAATCTCTCACAGAAAATATAAAAATAATTTACCCCCCGACTCTGATATTCATGGAAGGGCAAACCGTGGATAGTATGAACTATAACCTCCGTCCCGGCCAACCAGGCGGCCAGTCGCCCTAAAATTCCCGCCTTAGAACTGTGCGTATGCACTATATCATAACGGCCCTCTTTAATCAACCGATATAGCTTAATAAAAGTTAGCAGGTCTCGCCCGGGATGAACTTCCCGCCTCATCTCCGGAATTATAAGGGAATAAATCCCCTTCTTCTCCGCCTCCTCCACCAGGCTCCCCTCCGGCCCCCGGGGCGGCCCGGTAACTAAATCCACCTCATATCTTTTCTTTAACCCTTCTACCGTAAGGACAGTATTCTCCTGCGCTCCCCCCAAAATCAATCGGGTGATGATATGCAATATCTTTATCGGTTTCACGAAAACTTCCCCTTCCCGAACCATTTCTTTAGCTTTAGCTCCTTAAATCCGTAAGCACACATCCCCAGGAGCACAAGGCCATGCCTGAAAGTCTTCATCTTGGACTTCCCGGCCTTTCTGGTTTTGTAATGCACCGGCATTTCTACCATCTTAAGCCCTAATTTAGCTACACCCAGGAGGATGTCAAAGTCTCCCCAGGGACACCTACCCATCTTCATCCTCTCAAAATCTTTCTTCAGGATAACTTTCGTTCCACACAAAGTATCGGTAAGGCGCTGGCCCACAAGCCAGGTGAAGATAATGCTGAAAATCTTATTTCCCCAAAGGTGTAACTGCCTCATCGCCTGCCCTTCCATAGGATAAACCATCCTGGTCCCATTCACTACTTCTGCCTTTCCTTCCTCAAGGGGCAATAAGAATCGGGGCAGCTCCTCCGGGGGAACAGCCATATCAGCATCGAGGATCATAAGAACATCTCCTGAAGCGGCCTCAAACCCTTTCCTCACTGCATATCCCTTACCTCGATTAGGTGAGTAGGAGATTATTCTTAAGTTTTTGCATTCGGACCGCATTTCCTGCACAACCCGTGAGGTTCCATCAACCGACCCATCATCAACCACTATTATCTCCGTAGGCTTGCCGCAGGCAGGGACCCGGTTAATGCAGGACTTAATATTAGCCGCCTCATTGAAACAGGGAATGATTATTGAGGAAGAGAGCCCCCGTCCTTTAACCTTAGCAACTGTTGGCCTGGCAATTAGGTACTGGACAAAACAATAGTTGCGGAGCAGGGGAATATGGGGAGCATATCTATTGAGGAAATCGGAAATCCCGGGAATATTCTTGGGAATTAAAACCCGGTATCCCTTATCTTCAACGGTGAAGTCATGGAGGGCGAGCAGATTGATAATGTCTTCAGACAAAAGTCGATTGTGCGCTCCTTCCGGCATCTTCAAACCCAACCTTTCACCCAGCATCAACAGGGGCTCCCAGAAAGGGTTAATGAAAGAGATAATTAACCGCGTTTGGGGGTTCGTTACCTTCTTTAACTCCCCTATGGCCTTCCAGACATCTGAAAGGTGTTCTATCAAATCTGACATTATGACATAATCGTATTTCCCTTCTACCTTCAAGTTCTCAGCTTCGCAGACAGTGAAGGATAGGTGAGGATATTTGGCTTTGGCGATATCCAACATCCTCGGGCTGATATCTACGCCCAGGCCCTTCCTGGGGTTTACACTATTTAAAATATCTCCCGTGCCGCAACCAATTTCCAGGACATCGCTGCCCGGAGGAATAAACGAAGAAAAGAGCCGTTTCAACTGAGAATAATAATAGGCGTTTTTTTTCTTCCACTTATCATACTGGTTAGCAATTTGCTGGAAATGCTTTCTTGATTCCTCTCCCATTAAAGCCTCCATCCTTTCTAACCGGGTATAATAAAGCAGGCTAAGAAGTTATAACCCGCCACATAATTATCTCGTTCTGACCAAGCCGGAAAGTTTTAATTAACCTGAATCTAA
>CAZUTJ010000049.1:0-6562 GCA_964622875.1 uncultured bacterium | reverse complement strand
TCATAGCCACCGAAAGCCTAAGACCACTGCGCCAGTGTTCTACTCTACAGGTTCAGGGTTCAAGGTTCAAGGTTCACAGTTCAAGGTTAAGTAACCGTTCGCGGCCTTCATCCCCCCTTTATGAAAGGGGGAAGTACCTGTTGACACGTCACCCCGCGAACAGTTATGGAAAAGATAAATAATGACCCCTTATGTAATCGTTTTTAATGCTGCTCCGGAAACGCTTGAAGATGGGCTGCATTTTTTTGCTAGCGATTTAAAGGAAATCCGCCTGAGGGAGCCGGGCTTAGATCTATCCCTGGAAAGGGTGATGGGCGTGCCGGTAGATTCTTTGTCTGAAGACCTCACCTTTAAGAAGTATTTTGGCATTCAAAACGAAAAACTCCGACCTTGCTCATCCGCGACAGCTCTTTCCCCGGGCCTGGTCCATTTCCTCCACTTTAAAAAAGCCGGGGAAATAGAAACTCATCGCTGCCTTTCCGATAAATTCGCGTACAGGAATTTCAAAGTTGCTGAAAATCCCCCTCTTTCCCCCTTTATTAAAGGGGGATGTAAGGGGGATTTAGTTGCGAAGCCTAATTTAAGGGGCCTGAAGATACCAATGGTTAATCCTTATCAAGCCGGGAGCGCCAATTGTGACAGCAAATTTCGCATGTTCCAGGCCCTTAAAAACTCCGGGATTCCTACCCCGGCTACCCGCTTGATTTCCCGATTCAACCCCCGGAAAGCAGATTCCCTAAAAGAGATAGGGGAAGAGTTTTCCGGGGCCGGACTGTATATTCAACCTGACCGGGGAACAGAAGGAGAGGGCTGCTTTTTCCTCAAAGGTGGTCATTACCAAAGGGCCGCTTCCCTCTTAGAGCCGGAAGATGAAGATTTTATTGTCAGAAAAAAAGTCGGCAATATTCTCTATAAAGGCAAGAATTTTGTCCTGCGTCTGAATGTCTGCTTTGATGGAGATGAATTTTATGCGGATTCCGGATACGCTATGGTAGGCGGAGAAGTAGTGAGCGCCGAAAGAAGAGCCCAAAGGGTAAACATAAATGCGCTTGTCAGTTATCTGAATCTTAAGGAGGAGGAGATAAGCCAGATTAAACAAACAACTGTTGAGGCGGCTCGGGCTGTTTTTTCAGACGGAAATCCCTCCCGGCTGGTAGGTGTGGATCTGGTTTTAGAAAAACAGGGCTCATATTTCCCTTATATAATTGATATCAATCCCCGCCCGGTAGTAGTAGGCTCTAGAATCATCGGCAGCAACCAAATTGGGCTGGGAGAGCATTACTGGCAGGGGGTAAGCAAGCTAGTTAACTGAAAGTAACTACCTAAGACTATTGCCACAAAGACACTAAGACACTAAGATTGCAGATTTTGGACGCAGATAAACGCAGATTATCAGGATTTTTAAATATAGGAAGTAAATGAATTTGTCTTATTAATCTGCGAAAATCTGCGTCCTATTAATTTATCTTGCTTACCTTTGTGCCTTTGTGCCTTAGTGGCTAAGTGGCTGAATAGTTACGACTAAAAAGAGAGAAAATGGAAACAAAACATACCCTTTCAGAATGGCAGCATATATTTTATAATTTCCGTACCAGCGGTATCTGGGGCTGGCTCAAGAGAAATTACGGCGCTGATGAAGTAAGGATTTTAAACAGAGTGGATAATTTCCAAAGCCTGCTGGCGGAAGCGGCAAAAGAGGCGGAGTTTACTCCCTCTACCCCCGTGATTGTTGGTCGGACCCCCGGCCGGGCCCGAGTATTCGGCGGGCATACCGATTTTCAAGGCTGCGGCGGCTATTTAATCAATCTGGCCGCTAATCTGGAGATGATTTATGTGGGCCAAAGCCGGGAGGATAGAAAAATTATCCTCAGAAATATGAGTCCGGAATTTAAAGCGGGGGAGTGCTCCTGGGATGACTGGGATATCACCCCTGAGGATAAAATTAAAACAGCTGAAGATTGGGACCACTGGTGCACCGAGGTAGAAAAGAGGAAAAAAGAGAACTTAAGGGAAAGACTAAGAAAGAAAAAAGGGAAAGCTATCTCTGAGGAAGAGTGGCGGAGGGAATGGGCCCGGCAGAGGGAGAGAAACTGGCCGGAATTTGTCAAGGGAATGCTGGCTTTTTTACAAACAGCTCCGGGAGACCCCCAGGCTAAGCTCAGAAAGAAGCTCAAAGGGTTTAACGCCCTCTTTTTTAGCGAAATACCCCGGGGCTGGGGCCTTTCTTCTTCTTCCGCTTTAGTAATGAGCGTGGCTCAAATATTGAAGGCCCTTTTCAATTTAGCTCTTACAGATGAGGAAACGATCAATTTAGGGTATTGCGAACATTATAATGGCACTAAGGGAGGAATGAATGACCATGCTTCTATTATAAAAGGGATTCCCGGTAAAATTCTTTTGATGCGCTCTTACCCGGAGGAGGTGGTGGAATCGGCCCCCTTTCCGCCCGGGGTGAGCCTCTTTTTAGTAGATTCCGGCATAAAAAGGTCCCGGGCGCCGGAAGTGTCGGATAAACTTAAGCGTGAGGGGATCAAGGATGCGGCGGTGATTTTGGCCCGAACCGGTATAGGCTATGCCCTGGCCAGCTTGTGGATACGTCACCATTTCCCTGAATATAGAGACTGCCTTCTCTCAAGAGCCGAACCGGCCGGCGCCGCCTATGGCCTTTTGCGGGAGTTTAACAGCACCGGCCGGATAAACTTTGACGGTGAAAGCCAAAGGGCGAAAGAGATCTACCGGGTTTTAAAGAAGATACCCCAGAGAATCACTCGGGAAGAGCTTCGGACCGAAATGCCTGAGTACCGCCGAGAGTTAGCGGCCCTCTTTATTACTCATCCGGCGCCGGCAGAAGGTTACCGGTTGAGAGACATGGCCCTTTACGGCCTTTCCGAAAACTGCCGCAGTTTTGAATACTTAAAACGGGCGGCTCGGGGCGATTTTGCCGGGATGCTTCAGCTCATGCGCCTTTCCCATAACGGCGACCGGGCGGTAAGATATGAGTTTGATCATTGGGGAAATTCCCGGGAAAAGGTTTTTGCCAGCCGGGCCACAGACGAGGATTTAGATATCTGGAGGAAGTATCCGGAGCAAAACCCCCTCTGGCAAAAACCGGGCTATCTGGAAAGATCTATTGAGCCGGTGGACCGGTTGTGTGATTTGATTGATCACTACTTCGGAAATGTGGCCGCGGCCAGAGTTTCTGCTGCCGGCCTGGGAGGAGCGGTTAGCGTGCTGGCAAAATCCGACCAGGTAGAGAAGATAAGAGATTTCTTAGCCAAAAAAGGCTACCGCTCAATCCCTCCTCTCTTACCCGGCCCCGGAGCCTCAATAGCCACTACGGCTCCGGCAGCGCCTTCAGGAAGGTAACTACTCAGGTAACCGTTCACGGAATTCAGGAGTCAGAAGGAGGAAAAGCAAATAAACCCCGCTTCTTAAACATAACGTGAGGTTCTGCGGAAAAAGGAGAAGGTTGCAATAACAGGCTTAGCGAATGCTTACTATTTTTTCATTCTGAATTCTGACTCCTGAATTCTAAATTCCGTGAACGCTACACTACTCAGGTTACCAGATTCAAGCATCTTTTAAAATAATGCTGCCGGTTATTTTACCTCGGTAAAGACACAGCCCTTTCCTCAGGGCGGGGTTTTCTTGCGTGGCTTTTATCCCTTTCTCAGCCAGTGCTAAGAGATAAGGGAAAGTAGCGTAACAAAGGGCCCGCGTGGCGGTCCGGGGAACAGCGGAAGGGATATTGGCTACGCCATAGTGGACAATCCCCTCTCTTAAATAGATCGGCTCTTTATGGGTAGTGGGTTTACTGGTCTGGAAACATCCTCCCTGGTCTATGGAAACATCAACCAAAACTGTGCCTTCCTCCATCATCTTCAGCTCTTCTTCCCCCAGCAGGATCGGAGCCCTGGCCCCGGGAACGAGGACCGCTCCGATAACCACATCCGCCTCCTTCAAAACTTTCCTTAAATTTTCTAAATCAGCATAGAAAAGTTTTACGCTCGGTGGTAAAACGGTCCTCAAATAGCGCAGCCGGGCCAGATTAAGCTCCAGAAGGCAGACCTCCGCCCCCATCCCGGAAGAAATAAAAGCACTGTTCAGTCCCACGGCGCCTCCGCCTATAATAACCACTTTTCCCGGAGGCACTCCCGTGGCTCCACTTAATAAAACCCCCTTTCCACCGTAAATCTTTTCTAAATATTTGGCTCCCTCTTGAGGCGCCAGACGCCCGGCAATCTCGCTCATAGGCAAAAGCAAAGGAAGCACCCCGTTTTCCTCTACCATTTCATAAGCGACGGCAGTAATCTTTCTCTTCAAGAGAGTCTCGGTCATTGACCGACTGGAGGCGAAATGAAAGTAGGTGAAGAGAATCTGCCCTTCCTCTAAAAAGTGATACTCGGAAGGTTGGGGTTCCTTAACTTTAACCACTAAATCGGCTCTGCGGAATATCTCCGCCGCCGAGCTCACCAGCTCAGCTCCTTTCTCGGCATACTGCTCATCTTTAATACCCGCTCCTTCTCCGGCGCCTTTCTCCAGGAGAACAGATTGTCCTCTCCCGGTCAGGATAGAAACCCCCTCCGGCAAAAGGCCTACCCGATACTCTTCTTCTTTGATCTCCCGAGGCACTCCAATAATCATCTTTTCATCTCCTCCACTACCTCAATGACACTAGCCGCCATATACTCCACTTGTTCCCGGGTTAAAGGATAAAGAGGCAGATGAGTAAATCTATGCCGGAAGACCTCTTCCGCCTGCGGACAGGTCTTCTTGATAGCCTCAGTATCGTAGCCTAACTGTTTCATATAAGAGAAGCGATACAAGGGGGCAAAGTGAGGAATCTGGGTTACCCCTTTTTGGGCGAGCCTCTTCTTGAAGTCCCCCATATCTCCCTTAACCTTACCCGGCTCTATTTGGAGCAGATAGAGATGATGGGTCCCCTTTATTTCTTCAGTATCCGCAGGAGAGGGAATAATACCCCCTACCCCGGCAAATCTGCTGCTTAAATACTCGGCATTCTTTCGACGGCTCTCCATAAGCCCCTTCATTCTCTTCATCTGATTAAGGAGCACCACCGCCTGAATCTCGGTAGCCGAGTGATTTCCGGCCGCGGTGTAATAATCTCCCTTTCCCTTCAGGGCGACGACATCATAGAGCCAATTCTCAATGGGATGTTCAATATCAAAACCACCAAAACGACTCTGGGGAAATTCTTCCCCATAAGGGGTATCGGTTACCACCAGGCCACCTTCCCCTAACGAAGTTATATTCTTCACCTCATGGAAACTATAGGCCCCAAAATCCCCTATGGTACCGCTCATCTTTCCCTGGTAACTTCCCCCGAAGGCATGAGCAGCATCCTCAAGGACCATGAGGTCATGCTCCCGGGCCAGTTTCATAATAGCCTCCATATTCGGGGGATAACCGCCAATATAGACCGGGATAATCGCCCGGGTCTTTTTGGTGATCTTTTTAGCTAGATCCTCGGGGTCAATATTCAGGGTAGCCGGGTCAATATCGGCCAATACCACCTTCGCTCCTATCTCCAGGGGATAGCTGATAGTGGAAAGGAAGGTAATCGCCGGGGCAATTACCTCATCTCCGGGTTTTAATCCGCAGAACTTAAGGGCTATCTCAAAGCCGGCGGTGGCATTGGTAACGAAACAGGCATAGCGGACACCCAGGAACCTCTTTGCCTCCTCTTCCACTTCCTTTACCTTCTCTCCCAGGGAGAGCTTGGGGGCATATTGGCCCTTCTCTTTCAGCTTCTCCAGCTCCTCTCTTACCCGGAGAAGCTGTTCATCATAATCCGGACTCTCTTCCACGGCCGGGATAAGAAACTTGATCACCGCCGTCAGGTCATCCGTATTTACATTCTCACCCACAGCCGCCCAGGGCACTCGGGTAGCCCCGGTGTCATAGCGAAAATCAGATTTACCCTTCTTTTCTCCTCCCATAATTCCCTCCTCCTCTCTATAAAAAGTAGCTATTATCAAAAAATTAACCACAGAAAACACAGAGAAAATACTTAAAACTTTTTTGGTCCGCAGATTACGCAGATTTTCGCAGATAAATACAGATATAATTATTTTTGAAAAACAAAAACCTAAAGCATAAACCACAAGATTTCACCAGATTTGCACAGATAAGAATTAAAACTTAACCTTTTTGTTTTCTTTAATTCTTAAAATTTAATCTGCGTAATCTGCGGATAAAGTTCTTTTAATTTTTTAATTCTAAAATTCTGCGTTTACCCCGTTTAGAAGCAAATCTCTAACGGGGTGAATCTGCGTCCTGTTTTTTTCTTACTCTGTATTCTCTGTGGTTTATTCTTTCATCTTTTATTGGCCTTGTTTTCCCTCTCCCGTTAGATAAGGGGTAATAAAACCACCTCCTTTTCCCCGGTAAATGGGGGTATTTCTTTAATTTCCCTCTGGCAATCTTCATTAAATAGATATATTTTTAGAGGTAAAGTAGCCTTACCGGCGAGTTTTAGCTTAATCTTACCGGAAGAATTATAACTCGCTTCTACTATCCGGGTGCTAGCTCTTGATTTGGC
>CAZUTJ010000048.1:0-6700 GCA_964622875.1 uncultured bacterium | reverse complement strand
GTCAAAGAGTCAAAGATTCAAAGTCATTGTTTTTACTCTGACACTCTGACACTCTAATACTCTGATACTCTGATACTCTGATACTCTGACACTCTATTGTGCCTATGTGCCTGTCGGCAAACTTAAAGCAGGAGGTGGAGAATTGGCCAGGATTGTGGGAGTTGACCTTCCTCGTGAAAAGAGAGTGGAGATTGGTTTGACCTCTATTTATGGGATTAACTACACCTCAGCGAACAAAATTCTGAGGTTAGCCGCGGTAAGTTCTGATACCCGGGTGAAGAACCTTACCGAGGACGAGATAAGCAGAATCTCCGCTATCATCCAGAGGGACTATCGGGTTGAGGGCGATTTGCACCGGGAGGTGTCCTCGAATATAAAGAGGCTGATAGATATTGGTAGCTATCGAGGGTTACGACATCGAAGAGGGTTGCCGGTAAGGGGGCAGAGGACAAATACCAATGCCCGGACCCGTAAAGGACCGAAGAAGACGGTGGGAATTAAGAGAAAGGAAAGCCAGCGGAAGATGGGCCAGGAAAGGAGTTAACCTATGGTAGAGAAAAGAAAATCAACTTCCGGTAAAAAGAAGATAGCTCGGGATGTGCCCAACGGGATAGCCCACATTCAGGCGACTTTCAACAATACCATTATTACTATAACTGATGGGAAAGGTGATGTAATTGCCTGGACGAGTGCTGGCGGCGCGGGATTTAAGGGGTCAAGAAAGAGTACTCCTTTTGCGGCCCAGACGGCCGCGGCCGCCTCGGCCCGAAAGGCTATTGATCAAGGGATGAAGGAAGTACGGGTATATGTTAAGGGGCCCGGTTCGGGTAGGGAAGCAGCCATCAGATCTTTGCAATCGGCAGGATTAGAGATAAGCGCGATCAAGGATGTTACCCCTATACCCCACAATGGCTGTCGTCCGCCCAAGCGGAGAAGAGTATAAACTACAGTCGAAAGCTTAAAGCAAGAAAACTTTAACCACAGATTACACAGATTATCACCAGATTAAAACTTAAAGCTGAAAAAGTTAGATATTAATTCTTTTTCTGTGTTAATCTGTGAAATCTTGTGGTTTGTATTTTACTATACTTTAAAAAATTTCCATTCTTAACGGAGGTCTTGATGGCTCGCTATACTGGTCCGGTCTGTAAGCAGTGTCGAAGAGAGGGAGAAAAATTATTTTTGAAGGGAAGCAAGTGCTACGCCGGTAAGTGTATCCTGGAGAAAAGAAGTTATCCCCCCGGGAAACGGGAGAGAAGGCCAGGGAAACTTTCCGACTATGGATTGCAGTTTCGGGAAAAGCAGAAGGTACGTCGGATATATGGGGTTCTGGAGAAACAGTTCCGCATTTACTTCCGTATGGCTGAGAGGAAGAAAGGGATTACCGGAGAGAATCTATTACAGATTTTGGAGAGACGTCTGGATAATATCGTATTTCGCCTTGGCTTTGCCCTTTCCCGGTGCCAGGCTAGACAGCTAGTCGGGCATGGCCATTTCCAGGTTAACGGTAGGAAGGTGGACATCCCTTCCTATCTGATCAGGGCTGGCGATATTATTTGCCTGGGGGAGAAAAGCCGCAAGCTGGATAAGTTTAAGGAAATAATAGAGCTGACGAGCAAGAGGGAGGTCTCCCTATGGCTTAAGTTAGATAGAGATAATCTAGCGGGGACGGTGGCTAAGATTCCCTCCCGCGAGGAGATGGCTGTTCCTGTTCAGGAACAGTTAATCGTCGAACTCTGCTCTCGATGATTTCCGCTTTCTTTAAGGTATAAACCACAGAGAACACAGAGGGAAAACTTAAGAGCACAGAGCAAGAAAGAAAAATCTTTTAATGCATAAACCACAAGACTTCACAAGGCTTACACAGAAAAAGACTTAGTATCTTTTTTTAATTTTGTGATAATCTGTGCAATCTGTGGTTTAGGTTTTTTTATTTTGTTCAGGCTTAGGAAAGTATAGACATCCGTTGATTAGCTTGATAAATCAAGCAACTACAATTCGTCTTTGTAGTTGCCCAATTTATTGGGCTTTCTTCTGTATTTCTCTGTGTCCTCTGTGGTTACAAAACTTACTTGGAGGTAAAGATGAGTGAAAAGTGGAAAGGATTGGAGATTCCCCAGGAATTGAATTGGGACAAGGAAGCCTTAAGCTCAACTTATGGCAAACTTGTCGCTGAGCCTCTTGAGCGAGGATATGGAGTGACTGTTGGAAATAGCTTGCGTCGGGTTCTCCTCTCTTCTCTGAAGGGGGCGGCGGTCACCTCGGTCAGGATTGAAGGTGTCTTACATGAATTCTCGACCATTCCCGGAGTGAGTGAGGATGTCACGGAAATCATCCTTAATCTGAAGCAACTTATTGTCAAGCTTAAGGGAGAGGAACCCAAAACCATCCACATTAAGGCCCGGGGGGAAAGGGAAGTCCGGGCAGTCGATATTATTAGGGATGATCAGGTAGAGATTCTCAACCCCCAGCTGCATATTGCCACTTTAAATGAAGAAGGAAGATTGGAGATGGATATAGAAGTAGGTTCAGGAAAAGGATATGTCTCGGCAGAGAAGAACAAAAGAGGGGATCAGCCTATCGGGGTTATCCCCGTTGATTCTATCTTCAGTCCGGTAAAGAAAGTAAATTATAGCATAGAGTCCACCCGCGTTGGCCAAGAAACCGATTACGATCGACTGATCCTGGAGGTCTGGACCAACGGCAGCCTTTCTCCTCAGGAGTCCGTGGAATCAGCCTCCGAAATTCTGGGAAAACATTTTTCGATGTTTGCTATCCCCGGCGGGTTCAAAAAGCGAGAACCTAAGGGGCCGAACAATGGTGATATAGAGCGGGAGAAGCATTTAGGGCAGAGTGTTAGCGAACTGGAATTATCGGTTCGTTCCGCCAATTGCCTCAAGATAGCCAGAATTCGCACCATCAGGGATTTAGTTCAGAAAACAGAGGCCGAGATGTTAAAGTATCCTAACTTCGGCAAAAATTCCCTGACTGAGATAAAGAAAATGTTAGCTGAGATGAAACTCTCCCTGGGAATGAAAGACATCGTTAGCCAGAAAAGCGAAAAAACTCTGTAACCACAGAGTCCACGAAGAAATACATAAAAACTTTTTTTGGACGCAGATTTTCGCAAGATTAACACGGATAATTTTTTTGAAAAACAAAAGTATAAAGTATAAAAGCTCAGCCAACTCCGTCATTGCCCGGCTTGACCGGGCAATCCAGTTATAGCTACATTGTATTGTCTGGATTCTCCGGTCAAGCCGGAGAATGACAGCGAGGCATATCTTAATTTTTAATCCTAAGAATCTACGTTTATCTGCGTCCTATTATGACTTTCTTACTCTGTGTTCTCTGTGGTTTATTTAAGCATAGGAGAAGAAGATGCGTCATCTAAAGGCCGGGCGAAAATTAGGGCGAAAGAAAAGCCACCGAAAAGCCTTGTTGAATAATTTAGTTAGAGCCCTCTTTGCCGAG
Source organism: uncultured bacterium (assembly GCA_964622875.1). Classification (GTDB taxonomy): domain Bacteria; phylum NPL-UPA2; class NPL-UPA2; order NPL-UPA2; family JAADIA01; genus CAZGXS01. Next base: position 3,226 of record CAZUTJ010000048.1, on the reverse strand, counting down.
GAAAGAATAAAGACGACGGAGGCTAAGGGCAAGGAAGTTATGAGCCTCGCTGATCGGCTGATAACTTTAGGTAAAAAAGGTGAGCTTGCTGCTCGACGGGAGGCGGCTCGGGTGATGAGGGATAGAGGAATTATCTCCAGGCTCTTTAATGAGATTGCCCCTCGTTTTACGGAGAGACAGGGAGGTTACACGCGCCTCATTAAACTCCCCCCCCGTCTCGGGGATGCAGCTCCCCTGGTGCAGGTAGAACTGGTGGAAAGAGCAGAAGAGAAGAAAAAGGTCAAATGAGCCACGGCTTGAAATTAGAAATTGGAAAGTAGAAATTAGGGAGAATTGAAGGCGTTCATCAACAGTACAAAAGCACATGAAGGCCAAATTTCCAATTTCAACGTTCTGTGAACGGTTACCCTTATTCTATAGGGATGATAATTGTCAAGCCTGGCTTGAGCTTGTCAGGGTCCTCAATCCTATCCTTGTTGAGGTTGTAGATTCGCCTCCACTGGCTTCCGTCGCCATATTCTTGGACGGCAATATCCCATAGAGTATCCCCTTTCTGAATAGTACGCTCCCTGGTATTTACCCTTATAGGAGTGGCAATTTTCTTAATCTCTTCTACAACCTTTCTTTCCGGGTGGGTGACTTTTTCGGGATAAGGGATCATAATCTCCCGGACATCAGCGATCATAAACTGAGCGTTTCTATCCTTCTGCATGCCCACAAGGTCATCAATGGGGGCCACGGCATCAAGTTCGCCCCGGCTGAGGATGCGGATACGCTCCCTGGATATGCCCCGGCCCAGCATAAATTCCTTTACCGTTTCGGCCCGGCCCCGGCCTAATTTTAGGTTATGAACCTCCGGGCCACGGATATCGGTATTGCCGGTGATCAGGATATTACTCTCCGGATTTCGGTTAAGAACCCGGACGGCATTTTCCAGGATGGGCCTGGCTTCATCCCTCAGCTTAGCTTGATCAAAGTCAAAGTATATCTTTACATTCTTCATGGTCCTTTTGATCAGCAAAGAAGGCCTTAGTTCCTTTGGTTGGGGAGGGGGGAGTTCTTCTTTCCGGTAATCAAAAATAATTCTATAGACATAGATGTAACCTCTGTTCCCCCAGGGCCTTATCTCGCCCGGGGTTGTTGGCCACCACCAGTACCCTCCCCGCTCTTCATCTCTTACCGGGCCGGGAGTGGCATCTGTTGGCCACCAGGTGAAGTGTTCAGCAAGTTCCTCCTCCAGGTCATTAGCCGCAGTCGTAACCGTAAGAGAGAGTATCATCATTACCAAAAGTAGATACCGAGAAACCTTCCCCACCCTTAAACTTTTCATAACCATCCCTCCATTTTGGTTTTTTACGACTTAGTAAAGTATAAGCATCTGTTGATTAGCTTGATAAATCAAGCAACTACAATTTGTCTTTGTAGTTGCCCAATTTATTGGGCTTCCTTAAAGTATAGTAAAGCATAAAACACTTTTCTATACTTGATTACACAGATTAACAGGCAGATTACCCAGATTACTTCAAAGGAAAATCTGGGCAATCGGATTTTTAGAATCTGTGTAATCAGCCGAACGAAGTGAGGCATATCTTAACTCGCTTCCCTAATTTTACCCTAAGATATTACCTCTGTCAACTTTATTTTGCAAACCTGCCGGGCTGGATAAGTAACTTTCAAATGCCGGCGACCACCCGGGCAGCTTCGGCTTTAGAGATATTTCCTCCTCACATACTCAATCTCATCCTGCCTGGTCTTAACCCGACCGTCAAGCCGGGCATAAAGGAGTTTCTTCAACATCCCGGCAAATTGAGGGCCGGGTTTTAGTCCCAGCCTCTGGAGGTCGTTTCCGTTTACTTTCACTCTCAGAGGACGCAATTCGCTTAAATAAAAAGCCATCCGTTCCCGGGCCTCTTTCCCAGCCCGGGCCCTAAAAAGAAGTAATGCCTCCGGGGGTAAATCTTCTAAGCACTTATAAAGCCGGCTGGGCAGAAGCTTCTCTTTCTTGCTTAGCTCCTTCAGCCTCTTCGTTTTCCCTTTTTTTCCCTGGATAATTTTTTCTTCGTTCTTCCGGCTCAGGCGAAATCTCCGGCAGGTAGTCCTGACTTCCCCTAATGTTAGCTGGTCGAGGAGAGCGGCCAGGTAGAGGAGCCAGGGGACAATTTTTATCTCCGGGAGGGAGTCTCTAAGCCAGATTAAGGCTTCTTCCACTCCCTTCAACAATTCCCTTAACTCTTTATTGAACCTGAGGCGGGGATGGATAAACTTTAGTTCGTGCAGCTCGGCCATCTTCTCTATAGCTCTTACCGGTTTTTTATCGTTAAATATCAGAACCAGTTCATCCCTCAGCCGTTCAATGGTCAGCTCGTCGAACATAGCTGATTTGACAGCCTCTTTAATTAGTTCCTCGGTGTGTTTCTCTATTTTGAACCCATAACGTTCCGCAAACCTCACCGCCCGGAAGATACGGGTGGGGTCATCAAGAAAACTTCTCTCGTGGAGGGCCCGAATGACGCCCTTCTTCAGGTCTTTCTCTCCTCCAAAGAAATCTAGAAGAGCCCCAAATTCCCCCGGATTAAGTTTTATGGACATGGCGTTGATGGTAAAATCTCGCCGCCACTGGTCCTCTTTGAGAGAGCTAGCCCGAACTTTGGGCAAAGCTGCCGGATATTCATAACACTCGCTGCGAGCCGTAGCTACATCAACCTTGAGCTTACCTGGAAAAGTGACCACAGCCGTTCCAAAACGCGTCTTTCCCTGCACCCTTCCCGCTAGATGACCGGCCAGCTCCTCCGCAAAGGCTATTCCCTCTCCCTCTACAGTGATGTCAATATCTAAATTCTCTACCCCCAGGAGGAGATCCCTTACCATCCCCCCCACCAGGTAAGCAGAATAGCCTTTCTTTTCAGCTATCTTTCCCACTGCCTCCAGGAGACGGAAAACTTTTCCGGAAAGCCGGGATTTCATCAATTGTCTCAAGTTCTCTTGCTTCATCAAGGTTAGGCGTCGTGACGGGAGTCACGACGCTACCGGAAATAATCTGTAGCGTCGCCACTCCTGTGGCAATCGAAAATAATCTGTAGCGTCGCCACTCCTGTGGCGACGGATTGTTCCTTGTGGCAAAGAGGTTTTTACGAGCACATCTAAAGGAAAGTGCCTACTCAGGTTCAAGGTTCAAGGTTAAACCGATCAAGATATGCCTCACTTCGTTCGGCTGAGGACACAGATT
>CAZUTJ010000047.1:0-6741 GCA_964622875.1 uncultured bacterium | reverse complement strand
GGCATAACTTTAATAAATTTTTTCAGTTGATTCTGGAAATCATCAAGGATTTCTCCGGCCCGGGAGCTATGAGTATATTGGTGATGATTGCAGAGTAAGTTACTAATCGTCTCCCGATCATCTTCATTAAGTTCTTCCAACTCTACCATGCTCATATTACATTTATCTTTGAAGCTGCCATCCTCATCATAAACATAAGCAATGCCACCGGACATTCCGGCGGCAAAATTCCTCCCGGTTTTGCCAAGAATAACTACTCTTCCTCCGGTCATATATTCACAACCGTGATCCCCTACCCCCTCCACCACTACCCGAAGGCCGGAATTTCTGATACAGAAGCGTTCTCCGGCAATCCCGCAAATATAGGCCTCCCCGGCAATGGCGCCGTAAAGGCAAGTATTACCGATAACAATATTTTCTTTGGGGGCGTAGGAAGACGATTTATTGGGGTAGATGATAATTTTCCCTCCGGAAATACCCTTTCCCACATAGTCATTGGCCAATCCTTCTAACTCAAAGGTAACCCCTTTTGCTAACCAGGCGCCGAAGCTTTGTCCAGCCACCCCTTTGAATTTACACTGAATGGTATCTTCAGGAAGCGACTTCTCTCCGTAACGCTTACATACTTCTCCGCTCAACATCGCCCCGGTAGTTCTATGGTAATTCTTGATTTCCAAGGCTAATTTTACCGATTCCCCTTTTTCCAGAGCCGGCTGAGCTTGTTTGATCAACTCTCTATCTAGAACCTCCTCAATGCCGTGGTCTTGCTTATGGGTGCAGTAGGTAGCAACAGTTTTAAGTACCTCCGGCTTATAAAGAATTTTTGCATAATCTATGGCCTTAGCCTTCCAGGGAACAATTTCTTGATTTAGCTCTAAAAGATCAGTTCTTCCAATCATTTCCTCAATTCGCCTCATTCCCAATTGCGCCATAATCTCACGAAGTTCCCGGGCCACAAAATAAAAGTAATTCACCACATATTCCGGCCTCCCTTTAAATCTTTTCTGCAGAATTTCATTCTGAGTAGCTATACCTACAGAGCAGTTATTAAGATGGCAGTGCCTGAGCATAACACAGCCTAAAACAATCAAAGCCGAGGAGCAAAAGCCATATTCTTCCGCTCCTAAAAGTGCTGCCAGGGCTACATCTCGGCCCGTGCGCATTTGCCCATCCGTTTGCAAACGCACCCGGCTTCTCAAATCATTCAAAACCAGAGTTTGATGCGTCTCGGAAAGCCCTAACTCCCAGGGTAAGCCGACATGCCTTATGGAACTTAGCGGAGAGGCCCCGGTTCCTCCATCGCCCCCGGAAATCGAAATCATATCCGCATGGCCTTTGGCGACTCCGGCAGCAATTGTTCCCACCCCAACTTCGGATACCAATTTGACACTTAGGCGCGCCTGAGGATTTACATTTTTTAAATCAAAAATTAATTGGGCTAAATCCTCAATAGAGTAGATATCATGATGGGGTGGTGGAGAAATCAAGGTTACCCCCGGGGTAGTGTAACGGATACGAGCGATAGCAGCACTCACCTTGTGTCCGGGAAGTTGTCCCCCTTCACCGGGCTTAGCTCCCTGAGCAATCTTTATCTGCAGCTCATCGGCATTAACCAGATAATTAGTGGTAACCCCAAATCTACCGGAAGCCACTTGCTTTATAGCGCTGCGGGCAGAATCACCTCTGGCTAAAGGCATGAATCTAGCCGGGTCTTCTCCTCCTTCACCGGTATTTGACCGCCCACCTATCTTATTCATTGCCTTAGCTAAAGCTTCATGCACTCCCTTGCTTATAGAGCCAAAGCTCATGGCTCCGCTGGCAAAACGCTTAACTATTTTCTCTACTGGCTCTACTTCCTCAATGGAAATGGGTTCTACTTTTTTAAACTTGAATAAACTGCGCAAAGTAGTGGGATTCTTTGACTGGTCGTTTATCAACTGAGCAAATTCTTTGTATTTATGATAATTATCACTACGCGTAGCATCCTGCAAAGCAGCAATCGCCTCTGGGTTCCACAAGTGAAATTCACCATCTCGCTTCCATTGGTAAATGCCTCCGACGGTTAAATAAGGAAGCTCTAAATCGTTTTCAGGATAGGCCTGCTTGTGTCTAAGCAGGGTCTCCTGGGCAATAATATTAAGTCCGGCACCGCTAATGCGTGAGGCCGTCCCGGCAAAACAACGCTCAATCACCTCTTTATTTAATCCCAGCGCCTCAAATATTTGGGCTCCGCGGTAACTCTGTAGGGTAGATATTCCCATCCGGGAAAGAATCTTTAAAATGCCTTTATTTACCGCCTGACAATAATTTTTCCGGGCCGCAGGAAAATCTAACGACAACTGACCTTCACTGATTAAATAGCTTAGAGCTTCATAGGCTAAATAGGGATTAATACCATCAGCGCCATATCCGCATAAAAGGGCAAAATGGTGCACCTCTCTGGGCTCGGCCGTCTCCAGGATAATGCCAACCTGAGTGCGCCTGGCCCGGCTTATTAAGTGATGATGCACGGACCCGGTAGCTAAAAGTGCCGGCAAAGCGGCAAGCTCTTTATTTACCCCCCGATCACTCAAGATAATAAAAGTGTATCCTTCTTTTATAGCGGCAAGGGCTTCTTCGCCTATCCTATCCAGGATCTTCGTAAAGCCACTTTCATCGGCAGCATTAAAAAGAATAGAGATGGTTTTGGTTGTAAAATCTCTCCCCTGGCCGGTGCGAATTTTTTCTAAGTCTTCGTTAGTGAGTATCGGCTCCTGCACCCGCAATTTATGGCTATGTTCGGGGGTTTCCTCTAAAATATTTTTCTGGGCGCCAATAAAACTTTCCAAACTCATGATCAATTCTTCCCGGATAGGATCAATGGCCGGATTAGTAACCTGAGCAAAGAGTTGCTTGAAATAGTTATAGAGAAGATGAGGCTTAGAAGAAAGAACGGCAAGCGGGGTATCGTTACCCATAGAACCGGTAGGCTCGTAGCCCTTTTCCGCCATAGGCTTAATAATGAACTTCAAGTCTTCCCGCGTATAACCAAATGCTTTTAGGTAGGTTAACAGGGACTGTTCGGGAAGGGAACTATCCCGGCCTATTCTTGCCGGGGGAAGCTTGTCAAGCTCTACCAGATGCTTCTTCAGCCAGTTGCCATAGGGGTGCTGCGAAGATACGGTCTCTTTTATTTCCTCATCCTGAACAAGACGACCTGCTTCGGTATCAATAAAGAAAATCTTACCCGGCTCTAATCTTCCCGAAGTAAGAATATTTTCGGGCTTAATACCCAGTACCCCTACTTCGGAGGCCATAACCACCAGGTCTTGTTTGGTTATTAAAAAGCGAGCCGGACGCAGGCCGTTGCGGTCTAAAACGGCGCCGATTCTGGCCCCATCAGTAAAGGCGATAGCAGCCGGACCATCCCAGGGCTCCATAAAACAAGCGTGATACCTGTAGAAGTCTCTCAGTTTCTCATTCATCAGGACATTCTGTTCCCAGGCCGCGGGAATGAGCATCATCATTGCCTGAGGAAGAGACCTCCCCGCCAGGACAAGCAGTTCAAAAACATTATCAATGGTGGCGGAATCGCTTCCCCCGGGAACAATCACCGGTTTAATCTTCTCAATTTTCTCTCCCAGTAGAGAGCTTGCCAATAAGCCCTCACGGGCACGCATCCAGTTAATATTCCCTCTCAGAGTATTAATCTCTCCGTTATGGGCTAAAAAACGAAAGGGCTGAGCCAGGTCCCAGGTAGGAAAGGTATTGGTGCTGTAACGGGAGTGCACCAAAGCGATGGCGCTCTTCATGCTCTCGTCTTTAAGGTCAGGAAAGAAATTCTCTACCTGATCAGGCATGAGCAGCCCCTTATAAGAAAAGGTGCGACTGGAAATATTGGTGATGTAAAAGGAGGATTTCTGCTTAAGCTTGGAAGCGCGAATAATGTTTTCTACCTGTTTCCTGATGATGTAGATTTGGCGTTCAAAATCCAATTGCTCCTGGAGATGGGAATTCCGGGCAATAAAGATTTGCTCAATAACCGGTTGTGTCTCTTTGGCGGTTTCGCCTATCTGGGAATTGTCCACCGGCACCGGGCGCCAGCCCAAAAGAATCTGCTCCTCTTCACCAATCACCCGGGCAAAAACATCCTGGCAAAACTGAAGCTCCCGGGGCTCAGTAGGTAAAAACACTAAACCGGTGGCATAATTGCCGGAGGAAGGCAAACTAATTTTAGCTTTCTCACAAACTTTGGCAAAGAAGTTATGGGGGGTCTGAATCAGGATGCCGGCCCCATCCCCGGTTTTGGGGTCAGAACCTACTGCTCCCCGATGACTTAATCGCCGCAAAACTTCCACCCCCTGCCTGATAATATCAGAGGATTTTTTGCCCTTAATATTACAGACAAAACCCACCCCGCAGCTATCATGCTCGAACTGTGGGTCATATAGACCTTGTTTTTTAGGAAAATAATTATTCATAGTTTAAACTTACGGTAACTATTCAGGTAGGGCCACAAAGACACCAAGACACTAAGGTTGCAGAATGATTCTTTTTATCTTTTTTGCAACTACTTAAGGTGGATAGGCTAAAGGCTATTAGTCTATTTCAGCCCTTTGCTCTTTGCCTTCTACCTTCGGTCTTCAGCCTAAGTAGTTACTAAATTTCCTTGCTTACCTTTGTGCCTTTGTGCCTTGGTGGCTGAGTAGTTACAATTTACTTACCTTAAAGAATAGATAAAAACTTATCTAATTCGTATTCAGTCAGCTGGATGCGATAATCCTCCCACTCTTTCTTTTTTAACTCCATAAATCGACTAAACACATGCTCCCCTAAGGCCTTTTTTACCAGTTTACTTTGCTCAGCAATAAGCACCGCTCCTCCCAGGTTGTCGGGCAAAGACTCAATCCCCAGATCCTTTCTTTCCGCGCTGGACAAATGATAGAGATTCTTCTCCATAGGCGGGGCTAGTTTATAGTTTTTTTCTATCCCCTCCAGCCCGGCTTGCAGTATCACCGCAAAGGTAAGGTAAGGATTGCAAGCCGGGTCAGGACATCTAAGCTCTACCCGGGTAGCTTGCTCTTTGCCTGGATGGTACTCCGGAACCCTAATTAAAGCCGAGCGGTTTCTCTTTGACCAGGCAATGTAAACCGGGGCTTCATAGCCGGGAACTAATCTTTTGTAAGAATTCACCCATTGGGCAAAAATAGCGCTCATCCCCTGAGCATGATAGAGCTGCCCGGCGATGAACTTTTTGGCCGTTTCACTCAGATGGGCTTTATCATCCGCCGAGAAAAAGGCATTCTTCTCTCCCTGGAAGAGCGACTGGTGAGTATGCATCCCGCTGCCGTTTTCACCGAAGAGAGGCTTAGGCATAAAGGTAGCATAAACCCCATGTTTCTGGGCTATTTCTTTTACCACCACCCGATAGGTCATAACAGCATCAGCCATATTCAGAGCATCGGTGTATCTCATATCAATTTCATGCTGACTGGGCCCCACTTCGTGATGGCTGTACTCTACCCGAATACCCATCTCCTCCAGGGCAAAGACAGTATCCCGCCGCAAATCGGAAGCTACATCAAGAGTAGTTAAGTCAAAATACCCTCCTTTATCCAGAACCTCTGTCCCTCGGGAATTCTTAAAATAGAAGAACTCCAGCTCCGGGCCCAGGTAAAAATGGTCAAACCCTAAATCCTGAGAGCGCTTAAGAGCCCTCTTGAGAACATAGCGCGGATCTCCCTCATAAGGCTTCCTATCCGGGGTAAGGATATCACAGATCATCCGGCCCACGGCCTTCTCCTGAGGACGCCAGGGAAGTATTCGAAAAGTGCTGGGGTCGGGCAAAGCAATCATATCGCTCTCCTCGATATCCTGGTAACCGGTGATGGAAGAGCCATCAAAGCCCATACCGTTCTCCAGAGCCCCCTCTAACTCCGCTCTGGTGATAGAGAAACTCTTCACCTGACCCAAAATATCGGTGAACCACAAACGGATGAACTTAACATCCTTATCTTCAATTAACTTCAATACTTCCTTTGCTTCCATTATCTTGCCTCCTTATGCCTTTTATGGTTTTGTCGTAACTGCTCAGGTTGCCAGGTTCACGGTTCAGGGTTCAAAGGTTCAGGGGTTCACAGTTGTTTGCCTAAGCGTTCAATCTTGAAGTATAGTAAAACATAAAACGCTTTTCTATACTTGATTACACAGATTACTTCAAAAGAAAATCTATGTAATCAGGTTTTGGAATCTATGTAATCAGCCGAACGAAGTGAGGCATATCTTGATTGGCTTAACCTTGAACCGTGAACCCCTGAACCTAAGTTACGCAAATAGCGTGCCAAGCTATCCCCGATAATAAAAAAACTGCTTAAGTATTCACCTAAGCAGTTTATAAACAAGCCCTTAACGCTACAGTTTTTCTGACTCTCTAAATCATTTCCTTTAACCTCACCCTAACATCTCCCGCCCTTTTTTAATCACCCTGCCCAAAATAGAGCACCAGGGCACCAGGGCACCAGCCTAAACCAATAAAACCAATTCAATCTCCTTATCCTAACAGCCTTCTACCCCCCCCACCTCTAATCTAAGGGCTAATTGATTACGCATTACCGATAAATATCCTTCCTATGTCCTATTCTGATAATATGAATGGTTCTTTGCTTAGAGTAAAGTTCATAGATAATACGATAATCACCCTGTCTTAATGAATAGCATCCTTTATTCTTGCCTTTGAGAGGCTTTCCTTGATGGGGGTGGAAA
>CAZUTJ010000046.1:0-6752 GCA_964622875.1 uncultured bacterium | reverse complement strand
TTATCGTATTCTTCCGGATAAACAAACCCCCATTCGTGAGGACATATTTCTTCAAATTAGGCCGCCTGCGGCGGCTGACTTTTTCCTCCCGTAGGGGCACAGGCTTGCCTGCCCGCAATCCGGGTAAGTAAACTCACCCCGGTCATTATCCGGCTTGACCGGATAATCCAGACAATACCATGTAGCTATAACTGGATTGCCCGGTCAAGCCGGGCAATGACGAGGTTGGTTAAGTTTTCACAAGGTAACATTGAAATTCCTGGACTTGAACTTACGGAAAGATTGATCTATTAATTCACTCATAAGTGGTGCGCCATCTTCTGCTGAAGCACCAGAACCCAGAATGCATACCTTCGCCGACATAATTTGCCCTCAAGATTTTTAGTTAAAGAAGCCAGCCCCTAAAAATATTTTTTGAATTTGGTTTATAGATTACCTAACCCCATCCGTCAAGCTCTGCCAGATTTGATGAAGGATTTTTTGGCGGAGTTTGAGTTGGAGGATAGAGTCGGTATAGGATTCTACGGTCTCTTTGATTTTCTGCATGAGTTTTTCTAACCCGGGAACGATTCTGGCTAAGTAAACTTTATCCTGGGGAATTTTAATACTTTCCAATCCTGCCTCCAGCCAGACTTTGAGATAACGAGCTTCGGATTGAGTGGCACAGAGAAGATACTTTTTCCCGCAATAAAGCCGGCAGCCTTCAATGTCCGATTCTATTTTGATTTCGCCGGAAAGTTGGGGAAGATTCTTTGAGGCCAGCGGTTTATGGCTTGCTATCTTTTCCTTAAAAAACTTACCCGGAGTTTGCTCTCCTACTCTTTCCATCACCGTCTTTACAAAAGCATCAATGTCTATACCATCCTTTATCTTATTTTCTCTCTTCACGCTATTCGCTTTATCAAGGCGGGATTTTACCAGATCCACTACGGCCCGATAAACTTCCAGTTGTTCTTCATCGGTCAAGCCTAAGATGTCGCCCATTACAATTTTGTCCAGTTCCCGACGGTCGGGTTTGACTTTATCTAGAGAGACATCTTTGGGGGAGTTGGCGCCAAGTTCATCGAAAATAGATACAGTTGAACGGATTAATAATTTTTTAATGGCTTTTAAAATATTTTGCATGCCGTCAGGGGAGATTTTATTGATATCCAGCATAGGGATAGGCTTTATTTCAGGACCATAAGCAATAAGAACACCTTGCCCCATGACGTTTCTTGCATATATTTCGGTAAGGAAAGAATGGAAGGTAGAGTTTAATAATCCAGCATAAAAATAAGTATCAGCAAGCTTTCTTAAGCAAAGGTAGTAAAAAGTATGGTCACAATACAACGTGGCAGGCTTTACTGGAAAATCAAATTTAATGTCAAAAAACTGTCTGAAAAGAAGTGTCGCATCCGGTAATTTCCCCAAATCATACCACCTGTTCCTGCCGGCACAGGTCGGTCTTTTATGGTAGCCGCGGCGTTCGCCTTCCTTTATGTATTTAAGGATTTTGGTTCCTTTCAAATCTTTCTTATCTTTACGAATCATCAGAACCCGATATTTTAGCTCCTCCGGTTTAACTACAATGGATTTGCATTCCCTGGGGCTCTTGATCACATAATTTGGTATCCAAACTACATCGTCATCTATTAATACACCTTCCAGGGCGTGAATTTTGGCATATTGGGACTTTTTGAAATATTCTCCCCCTTTGTCGATCCAATAATCCGTCGCCACCGGAGTGGCGACGCTACAGTTATTATTCTCTGTAGCGTCGTGACTCCTGTCACGACGTCCAGCGTCGTCAACCTCAGTAATCAGTTCGCACCATTTATATTGTCCCCTTTCTTCTATTAAGCCTTTCCTGATGGGATTATTCAAGATATACTCTGCAACCTCGGCTATATTTTCGTTTTTCCTGAGGATGTGCTCGTAAAAACCTCTTTGCCACAAGGAGCAATCCGTCGCCACGGGAGTGGCGATGCTACGGTTATTATTTTCGGTTGCCACGGGAGTGGCGATGTTCGTTGCCACGGGAGTGGCAACGCTACAGTATGATTTGAAACCTCTTACAAATCCTCTTAAATCTTTAGGAGTCTCACCGGCTTGAACCAATATATGCAGATGGTCAGGCATAAGACAATAAGCAATCAACTTGTATCCATAAAGTTTAGCCGCATCTTTGAGAGTGGCTATGACTGCTTGGTTAAGCGAAGGATGGGTAAAAATATTCCGTTTTTTATTAGCCCCGATAGTTAGGTGATAAACGACTCCAGGTGAGATATAATCGAAATCCTTTAGTCGAAGAGAACGGGATTTGCCCCATGTTTTGTAGGGGAGGGTGTAGCTTGGGTTTTTTCGTGTTTTTGTAGTGTTTTTACTTTGGTGGGGATTATTCGTCGCCACGGGAGCGATGTTCGTCACCACGGGAGTGGCGACGCTACGGTTATTATTCTCTGTAGCGTCGTGACTCCTGTCACGACGATTATTATTTTCGGGGGCGATGTTACGGGGGAGGGGGTGCATCCAGAACTCTTTCTCAATTCCCCAGCGTTTTATCTGGTCTTCGGTAAGGTAGAAGAATGCATTGGCGCCGGTCTTGATTCCGAAACGCACCTCGGCAATCTCTTTCAAGGGGACAAGTTTATCTTTTCTCTTCTCCAGAATCTTAAAGAAAATCTGAGGGGCGCGAATATACTTACCCCATTTGGCGCCGCTATATTTCCGGGTGTCTTGATCATATCCTTCCTCCCAGAGTTCTTTCTGCAACTTGGGATAGATTCTGAGCTCTTCATTTTCATAGAATTCGCGGTGACCGAGAACTAACCTTTTAAGTTTCTTAATCTGATCCCGACGCTGTATTTCTTTCTCCCAGCTTTCCTCAGCCGGAGGAATAAAACCGGTTAAGGGCTTTTTGAGATAGACAAAGCGGGCCCGGTTTTCATCCCTTGCTTTCTTTTGACTGCATTTTTCCAGGATGACTATACAGGTATTGACATCAGCATCTTCAAACCAGCGCTCTACCTTAGATTCAATGATGGCCACGATCTTGTAATGCTTGAGGAAAAATTCTTGCAAAAACTTACCGTAATCAACATCGAGCCAGGAATTGGAGACAATAAATCCAAAGCGTCCTCCTTCAATTAAGAATTTCCAGCCGTGGAGGAAGAAATGGGCATGGATACCGGCCCGCTTGCCTAAATCGGCAATCTTTCTGTTCCGATAATGGGTAACTGTTTTAATAATCTCTTTCTTGTATCCTTCTCCTCCGATGAGTTCCTCCATCTCCTCCTGCCGAGTATAAGGGGGATTGCCCACCAGGCAATCAAAATAGCGGGGAAGCTCCCGTTCTATTTTTTGCTTACCCACGCCTCGCACAATGACTTTTCGGGGTGGGGTGAATTCTACCAGGTCAGGATGTAACTTAAAAAAATCCTTCTGGAACATGCCGGGATAGTTTTCTTCAGCTCTTAAATCCCGGACGGCTAAGTTGATAGTGGCTAAGGAGACCGGGAACTTGGCAATATCACCACCCCATAGTGTCTCCAAAATCGCTTGGTGTTCCCGGCGGGGGTTCTGAAGTTGTTTATATTTATAGGCCCGGACGAGAAAGGTTCCCGTGCCGCAAGCCGGATCAAAGACCTTGTCGTTCTCTTTATCCAGACAGAATCCTAAGATGAGGTCAACGATATCGGAACGAGTAAAATACTGACCAAGTTGATGACGTTCATTAAAAGGAATGAGACGCTCAAAGATACGACCGATGATATCATAATCCAATCGAGACATCCGGTAGCGTTTGATATCTTCAAGAACCTCCTTAAGGGTAATAATAGCGTCAGGAGATTGAGGAAAAGCCAGTTCGTCAATAAAGTCGGTAGTAAAAATAGTTTCATAGTCAATATCCAGGGCTCGATTAAAATAAGCTTGGAGAGTATCCTTGAGTATCCGGCTATCGGTAAGGGTAGGCGGAATAGAGATAGGGTTGAGTTTCAACTTTTCTTCTAAGGCGGTGTAGAAAACAATCTTATTGATCAGCAAATAAGCCGCCTGGCGGGCTACCCTTTCTAAATCCGGAGCCTGACCGGAAAAATCCCAACCCTGCTCGTTAAACCATCTTCTTAATTTCCGAGCGAACTTAGCTTCTGTTATCTTCTCCTTAATGAGCACTTGATAATGCATTTGAAGAGAATTAATGGCTGAGCGCAAACGGTAGATAAGGATTTCATCTAGAGGTATTTTAGGAACCGCCTTTTTCTTCTTGGCTATTTCCAGAAGTTCGAGGAGAAATCGTTCTAAATGGCGCTGAATCTGAAGACGAATAGCCGGTTGGTCAATAGTATCAGGGTCAGCAATATTGGCAAGGGGATAAACATTAATCATCTGTTCGGGAAGGCTGGCCAGGGAGCGGGACTTTTGGGTGGAAAAGAGGATTAACTGCTTGATATTGGAAGTGGCAAAGTAGGGAGATCGGACCTTATAAGCCTTCTTAGAAGCCGGCTCCAGGAGTTCGCTTTCGCCTAAGGCATCAAAGTGGGGCAATTTTAACTCAATAAGGCAGATGACCCGTTTACTTCCCGGGGATTCCTGAATGATAATATCCGGTGATTGACGATTACTTAATCCTGTTTCTTGAAGGGCAACTCCGAAATCCAGATTCTTTTCTTCGATAATGCGATTAATCCACTCTACGAACCGCTGATTTACTGTACGTTCGGTGTAATGATGAGTAACTTCAAAAGCATCAGGAATCCGGGGCATTTTCTTTCTCCGTGATAACCTGATTAACTATGCGGCGGGCAACCTCAAAGGCAGCGGCGATGCGGGTTACCCTCACCTCTTTTAGGCTTTTAATACGATATAGCTTTTCTAAGGGTTGGTTAGCCAGGCCCTTAAAGGAGTCAAATTTATCCAGAATTTCCCTGGCAATCTCCAGAGCCGACTGACCGGCACTCCCACTCCCAATTAAAATGGCCAGGAGTTCCGTATCAGTACAGGTCTCCGGGCCCAAGCGCCGGAACTTACCCCCGGGATGATGCCAGGTAACTTTTTCCCCTGACTTTGTCAGCGCCGATTGTGTTGGAGTACCTCTTTTAGGCATTGGGCTTCTCCCCCGGCAATTATTCAGTTTGAGTCATAAAGACACCAAGAAATGACAAATAAATGACAAAACTCAAATGACAAATCCTATAACCACAGAGGACGCATCCTCCTGAGGCGGGCAGGGATTATCACCGGATTGAATTCTAAGAATTTAAGATTTATTTGGATTTTGGATTTTATTTGGTATTTGATTTTTGGTATTTGAAATTTTTAATTCCGACTTGTTCGGGTTAGGCCTTCCTGGAATTTCCTGGTGAGGAGAGGGACAACCTGGAAGAGGTCGCCCACGATTCCATAGGTGGCAATATTGAAGATGGGGGCGTGGGGGTCTTTATTGATGGCAATAATAATCTCCGAGGATCTCATCCCTACCTGATGCTGAATAGCTCCCGATATCCCGCAGGCCAGGTAAAGTTTTGGCTGAACCGTTTTTCCGGTCTGCCCCACCTGATGGTAAGAGGGAATCCATCCGGCATCTACGGTAGCCCGGGAGGCTCCTACCGCTCCCCCCAGGGCCTCCGCCAATCCTTCTATAAGATTGAAGTTCTCCGCCTTTCCCAGCCCTCTTCCGCCCGAAACAATAATCTCGGCTTCCTGAAGGTCAACCACCTGCGCCTCCTCCCGGATAGTGTCCAGAATTTTGGTTATAATGTCTCCGTCGTCGATCCGGGCCGGGATTTTGATAATCTCTCCCTGGCGGGAGCTATCCGGAGAGGGCTTCCTCATCACCTTCGGCCGGACGGTAGCCATCTGGGGACGGTGATGAGGGCAGAGGATAGTAGCCATAATATTTCCCCCAAAAGCCGGACGGGTCTGACGCAGTAATCCTTTTTCCTCATCTATCTCCAGTTCGGTGCAATCGGCAGTCAACCCTGTTCCCAGGCGGGCGGCTGCTCGGGGAGCCAGGGATCTTCCCAGGGTGGTAGCGCCGAAGAGAACTATCTCCGGCTTTTGCTCTTTGATCAAATCAGTAAGCACTTTAGTGTAGAGGCCGCATTGATAATGATGCAATCTTTCTTCGCTAACTAAATAGACTTTGTCCGCTCCGTAGGCAATCAATTGCTTCGCCGCCCTTTCCATATCCCGGCCAAAGAGGACGGCATCCAGTTCTTCGCCTAAGGTATCGGCCAGCCTTCTTCCTTCGCCTAACAGCTCCAATCCTACCGGCTGAAGTTCTCCTTCCCTCTGCTCAGCAAAGACCCAGACCCCGGTATAATCCTCTGACCCGGCCACGACTTTTTCTTCTTTCTTGAGAAGAATAGCTTCAAAGGGGCAAGCCTCTACGCAAGCCCCGCAGAGGTTGCAGTTCTCCCGGATATTGGCCTTCTCATCCCCGACCTCAATCGCCCCGAAAGGACAGGCAGGAACACATTTCTCGCAGCCGGTGCATTTATCAAGAATTATTTTTATAGACATATTAGGCTCTTAATTTTGAGAGCGACTTGCCCAGATAAGCCCTCGTTTTATAATCTCCTTAACCTCAGGGACATCAAAATCCTGTGCGTTATGCCCCAGAGAACAGTAAAAGACACGGCCCTTGCCCCACCTACGCTTCCAGACCACGGGCATAACGCATCCGTTGGTCCAGGGAGCATCCTCGCAGTGAAAAGTTGTTGTTGCCAGCACTTCATTTGAAGGGTCTACATGCATGTAATATTGCTCTG